>JAFZZX010000102.1 GCA_017615515.1 Clostridia bacterium | reverse complement strand
CGGGAGTGGGCGTCAGCTTTTGCGCCAAGCCGCGGACATAAAGTCCTCGATCGACGCGCCGATCCGCTCTTTTCTGCGGGTTTCGGCGTCGCGCTCCGCCTGCGCTTCCGCCCTTTCGATCTCTCTCAAAAGTTCCGTTCGGCGGCGCACGTGCGTTTCCCTTAGTTTCACGATCATAGCAGCGGACAGAGGCTCCGTCCAGGTGATCGCGATCTCGCCGCGTTTGCGTACCTCGTACCGCTCATGGTCGAAGTTATAGTACAGACGGTATTCGTCGTCCACCTCTCTGATGCGATCCGCGAGATCGAAAACGTCTCGCGTGATCTCCCTTACGTGTTCCTTACGCACGTGCGCCACCTCCCGTTATGCCGACGCTGCGGTGATACCCGAGATCTTAGCCTGACCGATCGGCTTGTCGCAGATCATATCCGCATACTTCACAAGCGTCGCGGTGTAGGTCGGGGTGCCCGCCTTCTGCATCAGGATCCTGCCGCCGTCACCTTCGAGCCATCTCCAATCGCAGAGCTGGTGCAGTTTGAAGTCGCCGCTGTTCAGGATGTACATCGTACCGTCCGCCATGAAGCGATCCGCGATGAGGGGGATCCCGTTGTAGGAGATCGCTTTGAAACCGCCGTCGAGATTCATATAGTCGACGTTCGTGCGGCTGAGTGCGAGGTAATCGAGATAGAAGCGTCTGACGTCGTAGGCGGTCGTGATGAAGTCCACGGTCGATCCCGCGACCTCGTCAATGTAGTCGATCGCCGTCTGGATCATATCGACGGAGATCGATCCCGCCGAAGTCCTGATGTAAGGGATCATCCACTTATTCGCGCCGCGGTTCAGTCCGTAGAGCGTGCCCGACGAGGCGAAGATCGCGCCGAGACCGGTCAGCTCGTTATTATAACTGCCCTGCACGGTCACGAAGTGATTTGCGCCGATCGCATTGTCCGGCTCCGTGCCGTCGAACTTCACCGTGTTCAAGCTGCGATCGATATAGAGAATGCGCCTGCCGGAGACGACGGGGGTCGTGCCCGAGTTTTGATAGACGTCGATCAACATCCCTTCCACGAGGTTCTTCGTGCTCGTCACCTTCAAGAGCCTCTTGTCGGTGCTGCCGGTCGCTACGCAATCTGCGACCTTGCCGGTGCCGTCGCCGTAAAGCATACGGGCGAAATTGAACTTGCTCGCTTTCAGGAGCCCGTCCATTTCGGCATTCAAGAGGTTGACGAAAGCGCCCGCGTTGTTCTCGCTCGCGCGGATCGCCTTGTCGCTGAGCTCAATCGTACCGTACAGATTCTTCAGCGTGAGGGTGAATTGAGCGTAGTTATTGCCCGCCGCAGTGGGAAGCGTACCGGTCTCGCTGCCCGCGCCGACGCCGCCGTTGACGCCGTACGGAACGAGCTTCACGATATTCTTGCCCCACACGTCGGACGTGGTCTGCTTCACCTTGGTGAAGAAGGGGTTGACACCGGTATTGAGTTGATTCGCCGCTACGTCGAGATAAAAAGTTTTGAGTGCGTTTTCCGCACCGGTAATGGTAACCATTGATTATATCCTCCTAGTTTTCAGCATTTTTTCCGCCATGGCTCCCGCCTCCTCGATCGTCGTGGGTCGAGAGGGCGGAAGGATTGCGGCGGCACCGCCTTGCGGAATGGTGCGCGGTGCGCCGACGAGGGGAGACAGTCCCGCGAGGTAGTCTCCGACGACTCTATCGCGAATCTTGTCGCTCGTATAGACGTACTTCTCGAGGAAGGTCTCGTCCTCTATTTTGCTTTCGGGGGGTTTGTAGCCTTTGGCGATCGCTCTCGCAAGCGCGATCTCGAGGCAGGCGTCCTGCCCTGCGAGCTCGGCGTCTTGTTTCAAAATCGACGCGATCTCGGCGGTATATTCCTCCGCGATCGGATAGCGAGCCAGAAAGGAAGCAACTCTGTCATCCCATTCTTCTCTTTCATACAGAGGGGCTGATCCTTCCGCGTCCGAAGGCACGGCGGAAGTCTCACTTCTCCGCTCTGCTTCCTTTAAGAGTTGGCATTTCTTCGTAAACTCCGCTTCCAGTCGATTGTAGGCTTTGAGCAATTCTTCGCTGTTTGCGAACTTCCCCACGGAGGCGGTCTCTCCGTTATCCGCTTTGACCTCGACCGTTTCGGGCGCATTGCCCGCCCCGTCGATCTCGGGCGCATTCACCGCTTGTTCCGTTATTTCCCGCATAATTTTTTCCTCCTTTTTTCTTTTATTTGTTTATTGCGCTCCCGCGCCTTGTTCGATCTTTTTTAAGAGTGCCATTCTGCGCTTGTGCAGTCGGATATGATCCAAAAGCCGCGCCTTCGCCTCGGGCGTATATTCGTATTCTTTGCCGAGGATCGCCTTGCTGTGCTCCGCGATATGGATCTCGTCGTCGTCCACTTCCTCGGGTTCGATCGTCTCTTCGCGCACCCGATCGTTCTCTTCCTTGGCGCGGTTTTGATTGAGCACGTCGAGTTCCCTCGCGCTCTCCCAGTTCCCAAAGCCGAGCATTTCGAGGACTTTGGTCTTGTTCGCCGCGCTGATCTTGCCGTCGTCGTCCGTGAGCAATCCGAGGTTCAATAGGTCGATCACGGTACTGCGACGGGATGCCGCGCTCTCCAAGATCTCTCCCGAAACGTCGTACACGACGTCGTCGCTGCTGATGTCGTTGCGATCGAAATACCGTAGTTCGATCTCGCCGTTGTCCCCTGCGACTCGCTTCATTCTGGCGCCGACCGCAAACTGCTTGTAGAGGCGCAGCACCTGCTTCGCGACCTCTTTGACCGCGCTCCTGACCTCGGTGGCGGTCATTCTCAAGCGGGATTCGTCCTGCTCCATCAAGAGGGCGATCGCCTTGCCGCTCGAATTGGTCGTGGGCGCTTGCGAATACTTCATAAGGTCGCTGACGCCGCTGATCAACGTAAACTCGTCCAAAAGCCGCTCCTCTTCGCGGATCAGTTCGACGGGAACGCCGCCGATCTCGAGCATTTGGGGCATTCTGCCCCCCTGCCTGACGATCAGCACCTTGCCGGGGGAGAGCCCGTCCTCTTCGAGGTTCTCGACGTCCACGCTGCCGTCCTCGACCGCGAGCACCCCATCGTCATGCGATTCAGGTATTCGTGCTTGCGATTCTTTACCGCGTTGAAGGCGCGCTGGATCGGGATCATACGCTCCACGATCGACGTGCCGAAGAAATTGCCCGGGCAGACGATGGCGACCTGCTTCGCGAAGGGAAATCCGTGCCTGCCCTCTTCCTTATTGACGTAGGGAAGATCGCCGTCGAAGACCACCTTGTCCCCCGCCACGATCACGAGCCTGCCGTTCGGGCGCTCGGTCGTCGGCGCTTCGTATCGCTCGATGACCATCGCGTGGTCGGCAAGGTCGGTCTCCGCCATACCTTGCACGAATCCCGTGTAGCCGAGTCCGCCGATCGTACTGCCGCCCGTCACGGAGAAACCGCAGACCGATTCGCCCGGGACGTCCACGCCCCACTTGTCGCGGATCTCCTCGACGGGATACGCCTTGGCGTGGATCAGGCTGCGACAATCGTCCACCTGCATATTGGTCACGCTGTCGGGATAGATCTCGAAGGGCGGGATCACCTCGACCCTGACGTCGCCGTCGTAAACGTCCCCCTCTTTCGTCCTGCCGATCCGCTTGCCCTTGTCCTTGTCCCAGACGATCTTGTAGAGGGCGGTGCCCGTCACTTCGCTCCACATATTCGCCTCGTTGATGATCTTTTGCAGATTGATCTCGTTGAAGACCGAGGCGAGGATCTTGGTGGAGAAAGCCGCCGCCGACTTGTCGGTTTCGTCCGACGTCAGCGGGCGCACCGACATGCCGACCTTGATGCCGGACAGCTTGGAAATACGGGTCTCCAAGACCGTCGCGGTATGGTTATACACCTCGCGCTGTTGCCAGAAGTATTGCTTGCCGTAGTCCTCGATGTCACCGCTGTCGGCGATCTCGCAGTACTGGTTGCCCATAAAGTAATTCAGGTTGAGCCGCCATTGCATCTCCAGGCTCTTGCGGAGTTCGCGGCGCTTTTCAAAGTCGGCGCGCACGTCGGCGGCAAGGTTCTCATTCGCTCTCTTATCCTTTTCTGCTTTCATTCTCTTCTCTCCTCTTGATCGCTTTCTTGATCAGATTGTCGGGGCTCTTGGGAACGAGCTCTTTCCCGATGGTCTCGTACAGTTCCCGCAAGCATTCGGGACACAGATACAGTCCGCCGCTCCCCGTCAGGCGGGCGATGCCGCCTCGCCCCGTTTGGATGCGATACGCCGCCAGTCGAGGGCAGAGGTGCATATCGCAACGCGCATTCACGCTAAGTTTCGTCAGTTCCATTCTTGATCTCCTCCAATTCTTTCAGTAATCTTTCCTTTTCCTTCTCGAGCTCTTCGTCCGTCATATTCTCGATGGATTCCTCTCCGGACAACAATTCGAGATAGGCTTTCAGCGCCGTAATATCGGGCGGATAGTGTTTGCTCGTGACCTTCTTCTTAATCAATTCACCCTCGGGAGAATACTCGAGGGTCTTCTCGGTCGCGGTGTAGCCAACCGCCTTTTTATACAGAGATTTCGCCAGTTTTCCGTCCATTCCTTTTCTCCTTTTTCTCCCTTACTTCTCCCTTGCCGCCGCCTATCGGGCGGA
Organism: Clostridia bacterium; assembly: GCA_017615515.1. Classification (GTDB taxonomy): domain Bacteria; phylum Bacillota; class Clostridia; order Christensenellales; family CAG-1252; genus CAG-1252. Next base: position 2,123 of record JAFZZX010000102.1, on the reverse strand, counting down.
GAGCGGACTCCGTATCACCCCCTCTCTTCTACCGTCTGCTTTACAGCCTCGAACGTCGCCTTTTGAGATTCTTGCGGATCAGGCTGTTCTTGTAGCGCGATTGGACGCTCTCTTCCGCCTCGGGCACTTGTCGCGGTTTCGGCTTGCTCATCAGGTAATATCGGAGTTCGTCCATCGCGTGATCGTTCTCCTTGACGGGGGTATCGTCACCCCCCCAACAGTAGCCCTTGATCTCGCGGATCATATGGACGCAGTTGCGAAAGATCACGATGCGCGGCGGGCGGGATCTGAATCTCTCCTTGACCCGTGCGATCCCCGACCACAGATCCTTGTCCACCGAAGTGTCGCATAGGATCCCCTTGTCGTAGAATAGGTCGGCGACCGACTTCAGAGAGGACAGCGTCCGCTGTTTCGCCGCGCTGTCTATGATGCATCGGAGCCGTCCCTTGCTGTCGCGATGCCAGCCGAGTTTGTCCGCGATCTCGAAGATCGCCGCGGCGTGGTGATCCACGTCCTGCCCGCTCTCGTAGTGTTCGGCGATCACGTACACGACCCCGTCGTGATCCATCGCATAGAAGTGACAGGACAAGGGGTTATGCAGTCCCGGGTCGATCGAGATATTGTCGTACCAATCGATGGGCACGGGGAATGGATCCGTGACGTGCACGCTCTCGTCGAACTCGGGATAGACCAAGCCGCCCGTATCGCCGAACTTGCCGTAGCGGCGGCTCTCCACGCTCTCCTCGTCAAACGCGTTGGTCAGGAGCTCGATCTCCCGTGGGTCGAGATAGGGATTGTCCGCCCACTCCATCGTAATCGTCCACACTTCGGGATTGCTTCGCCTGTTCAGATAGATCTCGTCGTAGATCCAGGTGCGCCCCTTGAGCGGGGTCATCGTGCCCCACACGTCCCCCTTCCTATCCATCACGCGCATCAGACATTCCTGATACACGTCGCGGGGCGGTTCCTCGTCGAACCAAACGAAGTCGAGGGACGCGCCTTGAAACTTCTCCCTGCCCTGGTCGGCGCTCTTGAAGCCGATCCTCGACGTGCCGCCGAAGACGTTGCGGATCGTGATATAGTCGATCACGCCCCCTTCGGGACTGCTCTTTCTGCCCGACTGCATCGTGACGTCCACGATCCAATCGGGGCGGAGATAGGAGAGGATCTTATTCTGCGAGACCTCGCGTTGCACCTCGTAGGTCGGTGATACCACCCACCCGCACACGTCGCGCCGATTCTCACGAAAGGGATGCGTCCCCCGCGCCCACCAAACCGCCTCTACCGCGCCGCACTCGGTCTTTCCGCTGCGATTGCCGCCGAAAACCCAACGATTGCGCTTGGCCGAACGATGGAACTCCATCTGTTTCAGGTGGACTTTCGTGCGGTTGTAGGCGGCAAGTTTATCGTGTTCGGCGCGGAACTTTTGGAGAGATTCGATCTCGCGGATCCGACCGATCAATTCACGCGTTATATCTTTTTTATCCATTGTTCGTCACCTTTCGCCCGTCCCCCTCTTCCCTTTTGAAGGAAAAGAGTGTATAATAGACGCATGAAACGACTATTCGTCCTCATTTTACTTTTGACCCTCGCGGTCACGATCGTCAGCCCCGCTCCGACGGCACGAGCGGAAGACGTCACCTATCTCGAGATCGATCGAGACGGGGTCTATCTGTATGACAATACCTTCGACGCGCCCCCGCTCTTCGTGATCCCGCGCACCTACTACGTCAAGATCCTCCGTACCGACCTAAGGGACAACTATATGCTCGTCGAGTATAACGGCGTCAAGGGGGTCATCAAGTCCACGGACGTGTCCGGCAAGACCGTGACCAACGTAGAGAACCCCTACTATACGGGCACCAACGTCTCCGCCTATGCCGAGACCTATCTCTACGAGCGCCCCGCCATCTCCTCGCGCACCAGTCTCGGCGCCTACGGGTTGACCCTTCTCTACCTCGGCAAGACCAAGGGCGAGCAATACAATTACGGCACCGATACCTGGTTCGCCGTATGCTATACCAACCGGGTCTATTTCATTCATTCCGCGATGACCGCGAACCTGAACCTCTTGGAAGCTGCCTTCTCCCCCGTCCATCCAAACAGCGTCAAGGAAGCTTCCG
>JAFZZX010000101.1 GCA_017615515.1 Clostridia bacterium | reverse complement strand
TTGCCGGGGATCTGACGGGGCGCATTGTCGAAGCTCTCCATCGCCGTGGGATCTGCGATGTCGCCTTTGTCGAGTTCGATGAAGTGGCGCAGGTCGCGCGCGATGGTCAGGCTATTGCCGGGATGTACGTAGCGATTGATCGAGACAGCCCCCTCTCTGCCGCCTGCGATCGCGTCGATCGCGAAGCGTGCGCCGGTGAATACGTCGCCGCCGACGAAAATGTCGGGTTCTGCGGTTTGGAGCGTCACGGGATCGGCTACGACCGTGCCGTTGCGCCTGATCTCGACCTTCGTGTCTTTCAGTAGGTCGCCCCAGATCACGCTCTGACCGATGGAGAGGAGCAGGTTGTCGCAGGGGACGGTGATCGTGTCGTTCTCGTCGTAGACGGGCGCGAACTTGTGATCCTCGTCGAAGACTCTTACGCAGCGTTTGAAGACGACTGCGGACACGCGTCCTTTCTCGGAAATGACCTCTTTGGGACCCCAACCGTTGTTGATCTTTACGCCGTCCTCGAGCGCCTCTTTGATCTCGTCTTTCGCGGCGGGCATCTCTTCTCTTTGCTCCAAGCAGAGCATCGTGACTTCGTCGGAACCGGCGCGGAGCGCGCTGCCCGCGACGTCGATCGCCACGTTGCCGCCGCCGATGACGATGGTTTTGCCGCTCAAACGGACGGAATGGTCGTTGTTGATGCGCCTTAAGAAGCTGACGCCGGTTTCCACGCCCGCGGCGTCTTCGCCGGGTACGCCCGCCAAGCGGCCGCCTTGCATGCCGATGGCGATGAAGAATGCCTTATAGCCTTGGCGGCGCAGATCGGCGATCGTGACGTCCTTGCCCACTTCCACGCCGAAGCGGAACTCCACGCCTATCTCTCTGATGACGTCGATCTCGGCGTCGAGCACGTTCTTTTCCAGACGATACGAGGGGATGCCGTGTGAGAGCATACCGCCCGCTTTCTTTTCCTTCTCGAAGATCGTCACGGGATAGCCGTCGCGACGCAGGAAATATGCGGCGGACAGACCTGCGGGACCGCTGCCGATCACCGCGATCTTGTAGTCGTCGCTCCACATGCCGCCGTCGTGCTTTTCGCAGAGCGGGACGTAGCGATCCTTCTTGTCGAGGTCGCGAGCGGCGATGAACTTCTTGATCTCGTCGATCGCGATCGGAGCGTCCACCGTTCCTCTCGTGCAGGCGTCTTCACAGCGGCGGTTACACACCGCGCCGCAGATCATCGGGAGGGGATTGTCCTGTTTGATCAGCTTCAAGGCTTCGTCGTAGCGACCTTCCGCCGCCATCTTGACGTAGCCTTGCACCGAGAGGTGTACGGGGCAGGCGGTCTTGCAGGGAGCGGTGCCCGTGTCGTAGCAGTTGATCTTGGCGTCGTCACGGTAGTTGTAATTCCACTTTTTTGCACTCCATCTGCGCGCGTCGGGGAGCTGAGTCTTTGGGTACTTCACCGCGCTGCCGTCCTTTTTGCATAGCTTTTGTCCGAGCTTCGCCGCGCCGACGGGGCAGACTTCCACGCACTTGCCGCAGGCGACGCATTTATCCTTTTCTACGTGCGCGCGGTAGGCGGAAGCGGATAGGTTGGGGGTATTGAAGAGCTGCGAGGTACGCAGCGCGTTACAGACGCCGGGGGCGCAGTTGCAGATCGCGACGATCTTGTCTTCGCCGTCGATATTCGTGATCTGGTGGACGTAGCCGTGGCGTTCGGCGCGTTCGAGGATCTCATAGACCTCTTCCTTGGTCACGTAGTGGCCGATGCCGCGATCGTCCATATATTCCGCCATGTCTCCCACGCCGATGCAGTAGTTGCCGCAGATCTCGCCCGAGCCTTCGCCACGCATGGCTTGTTGCTTGCGGCAGGAGCATTCCGAGATGCCGAACTTGTCGTACATGTCGATCCAACGGGAGAGATGTTCGACGGATACGCTGTGGCTTTCCGCAGAGATCGCCTTTTCGACGGGGATCACGTGCATGCCGATCCCTGCGCCGCCGGGCGGGACGAGTTCCGTAACGCCCGCGAGGGGGATCTGCGTCATCAGGTTGAAGAAGGTGGCGAGCTGGGGATATTCGTCCGTCAGCTTGTCTTGCATCATCATAAACTCCGCGCTGCCGGGGACGAAGATCGGCAGTTCGTATTGCAGGTGTTTGTCGGGTGTTTTGGCGCGGTTTTGTTCGATAATGCCGATCCAACGCAGACGCTCCACCATCTTTTGCGTGTCTTCGAGGCTCATGCCGTTCCTCTCGGCGAGCTCGGCCACAGAATAGGGCACGCGGGTCTTTTTGAAGTTCAAGAGGAACTTCACCTGCTCCTTATTGAGGATCATATCCAAGATCCAGTATTCGGGATCGCGGTGGTTGATCTTGTGGAAGAGCTTTTTGGGAATGCGGTCGGTGATCATTTCCGCCAGCTTCTTGACGAGGCGGGCTTTCTCGGGGTCGGACGGCACGTAATTGGGATCCTGCCAGTAGTCCCGTTCGTTGATCATCGGATCGCCGATCTTCCATTCTTTAAAACTTTTGCCCATTCTCTTTTCCTCCTGTTTCGGAATATCTGCTTGCGGTAAACCTATATTCTCAAGATATTACTATTATATATCCGGAAAAAATGAAAGTCAATATCTCATTTTTTTATTTTTGATCGGCCGTTGCCACTCGTATCATCCCGATCTTCGGATAGAAACGAATCGGAAAAAGAGCGCACAACGCAGCCGCGAAACGCTTTCTTGTAAAGCCCCGCTTGCTTGCCACCGAAGAATAAAAAACTCCCGAAAAATCGGGAGTTTTGGCGCGCCATAGGGGGTTCGAACCTCTAGCCTTCGGTTCCGTAGCCGACAAAAGTTGTGAATTTAGGGCTTTTCAAATAAAAACCTCCGCTTTTTTCAAAACGCTCGAAAAGTGTCG
>JAFZZX010000100.1 GCA_017615515.1 Clostridia bacterium | reverse complement strand
TAAAAGGAGAGACCGAGCGCGAAGCGACCGCCTGCGGACTGGACGACTCACTCGGGCTGGTCGTAAAGTACGAAGACGGCACGATAGAAACCTTGATCTCGGGCGAAGTGCGCGTAAAAGCCGCCTTATAAAGCCGCGCCGAGCACCTTGACAGCCGCCGTAAAGGCGGGATCATTCCTCGTAATTTGTATAAAAAGATTGAAAACCTTTTGTCCGAGCACCGCCGTCGCTTGATACTGTTCCGACGCGTCGCTCTTGTCCGAATAGGTAATATATTCCGCAAAAACGTCCATCAACGCGTCCAGCTCCTCGCCCGCGCCGACGAGAAGGAAGGAGTATTCCTCTTCTTCCGCCGACATCGTAATGACCTCGACCTCACGCACGGTGCCGATCCCGTCGAAAAGATGCCGTGCGCCGCTCTCCTGCGGCAAACACGCCGACTCCTCACCTTGGGGATCCTCGCCCACCTGCGGGTCTTGGGGATCCTGTTGCTCGTCGTCCACCTGCGGGTCTTGGGGATCCTGTTGCTCGTCGTCCACCTGCGGGTCTTCGGGAGTCTCTTGTTCATCACCCGTTTGCGGGTCTTCGGGCGGCAAGACGGGATCCTGCGCCTTCTCCTCTTCGTCCACGCTGCCGTCACCTTCCGACGAACCGATGGGGGCGACCTCCAGCGAGGAAAGCTCCGCCTCGCTTAGATCGAGTTGCAGAGACATAGCGACCGTCGGTCGATATTTCATCTGCCGAAAGGGATCGGGGAGTTCGTCGAATCGAACGAAAACCGATAGGCGATACGCTTCGTCCCACGTTCCCCACAGTTCGCGTTCCGCGATCTCGAAATCACAAGAAAAGACGATCGTGCCGGTCGCGGTCAAGCTCGCGGTGCCGACTTGCCGCATTCCGACGTAGACAGGCAGATCTTCGGCTGGCGCAAAGGAAATATAGCGGAATAATCCGCTCTTTTCGACGCTGAGGTCGAACACTTCGGGAAGGAGATCCGACGGATCGCTCCCTTCGCCTTCCGGCTCTGTCACCGTCGTGCCGTCCCCATCCGTAGGCTCCTCTCCTTGCGGGCCGACCTCGAGACCGTCTCCCTTTCCGTCTGTTTCCTCGTCCGTTATCCCCTCACCGCCATTGAGGCCGCTACCGTCCGACGGGGGTTGCTCGTCGTCGGTGCTTGGGATCGAATCGCCGTCGTTTGGGGTCATCTCGCCGTCGTTTGGGGGCGAATCGATCTCTCCGATCGGGTCGTCCGTGGCGCCTATGCCGTCTCCGCGTAGCGCCGCGTCGTCCTCGGTCGCAGGCGTGATCCGTTGCGGCTCGCCGTATTGCTCGTAAAAGTCGGTTTCATTGCACCCAACGAGGCAAAAGACAAAAAGAAAAAGCGTGATCGTGATCAGCAAATTGAAAAGGCTTTTTCTCTTGTTCATAACGTATTTTATCTGACGAACAACTCTGCGTCGAGGCTGCCGTCCGTCTTGTAGGCGCGGTAGTCGTAGCCACCGTGCGCCCCGATCGCCATGATATTGTAGCCTTCCGCGTCGGGGATCCGTTCGGTCACGGTGGTCAGGCGAATGTAGGTCAGATAGATGTCGTCCGTGCGATTATAAAGGGTCAGATCATTGACGTGATCGTGCCCGAAAAAGACCGCACGCGCGCCGTTTTTTACGAGCGCCGCATAGAGGTCGCCGTCGGTATAGGGCGGGCAATGGATCGCGTCGCGTAGGTCGCCGTCCACGTACTCCCAGCCCTGCTGAATCCCCTCAAAGGTATAGCTCCAGGCGGTGACTTTCCCATATTCGCCGTTCGCGGCGAGGGCGATCGATTCGCCGAGGATCTGCAAAGGCTTGTGGATCACGCACATATGCGTGAGCGCGCCGCCGTTCCGCGCCTTCATCGCGGCATAGGTCTCCTTGTACCAATCCACCTGCACGACCGAGATCGCGACGTCCGCTTTCTTATCGACTTCCCACTTTTCGTAGTCGGCTTTCGCCATCAGTTTGCTGCCGTTATCGAGGAAGAAGAAGGCGTCCTTCGTGTATCCGTCCGCACCGAGGATCGAGAGCGCGTAGTTGCCGTAGCCGTCCACTACCCTGCCGTCCGCGGTACGCTTTTCATCCGATTCCATCATACAGAGGGGCGAAGCGCTCCAGATCTCGACGACCTTCTTGCGCGTGGTCATCAGCGGTGCGGGTCTGTCCCCCTCGTGATTGCCGAGTACGGGCGCCCAATAAATGCCGAAAGCGTCCATCAGATCGCGAAACTGCTCGACGCGGATGCGATCGTTGAGCCCGTTCAAGGTATCGCCGCCGAGGATGATGAGGTCGGGCTTCTCCGCCTCGATCCAAGCGACCATGCGCTCGATGGTCTCCTTGGTCGTTGATTTCCTTTCGCAGAGGTGCACGTCGGTCAGGAAGAGTATGCGGAAGTCCTCCGTCGAGATCGCGCCGTCCTTGACCTTCGCGAGGGCGACGGAACCGCTCTTATTCAGCGGATCGTCGGCAGCGAGCAAACGCACGTCGGTGGAGATCGGCTGTATAGAGGCTATATCGTAATCAAAAGGAACCTGATAGAAAACCACCATGCATACGGGTATCAGGATCAAAAACAAAGCGAGAACGATGATCGCGGCGATCTTTCCCTTGTTCATCCGTTCGTTCCTCCTGCTCTTAATGCGTTTATTTTATCATTTTTTGCGGAAATATGCAATATTTCGAGATAATATCTTGCGAGGCGGACACAATTGGGAGAGATCGACCGGCGCGCCATCGTGTCGCCGCATCTTGACAACGACCGCTCCCCGTATTATAGTATTAACTGATGAAAAGCGAAGCGAACAAACTGAAAATATCGATCCTCGGCGATTCGATCAGCACCTTTTTAGGCTATAGCGAACCGGAAGGGGCGGAGTTTTACGACAACGAGAAAAAGCTCCTTTCCGACGTGATCTCCCACACGGATACCTGGTGGGGGCGCACGATCGAAGCGCTCGGCGGCGAACTTTTGGTCAACAATGCGATCTCGGGCAGCACGGTCTGCGGCGGTCCTCGCTACGAATATCCGTCCTACGCGTGTAGCGACGAGCGCACTTCCGCGCTCGATCGGAACGGCGTTTCGCCCGACCTCATCTTCGCCTATATCGGCACGAACGATTGGGGGAGAGGCACCCGCATCCACGAGAGCGAAGAACCGGACCCGACCAAACGCGATCCCGCTTATTTCTTCTACCCCGCATACGATATGATGCTCTCTAAGCTCAAAGCCAACTACCCGAACGCCGTGATCTATTGTTTCACCCCTGCGGTCAGCCGCTTTACCAAAGCGCCGACCTTCGCCTTCCCCTATCTGCACGGCGGCAGACACATCGAGGAATACGTCGGCGTCATCCGCTCTTTGTCCAAAAAGCACGGTTGTCGTTTGGTCGACCTATACCTTTGCGCCGAACCCTACGAAACCATCGACGGCTTCCACCCGAACGTCGACGGCATGATCTCTCTCGCCGACACCGTCATCGCGATCATCAAAGAAACCCTCTGACCCCCCTTTCTCCTTTCTGATCTTCCCTTTACAAAACAAAGTACCCCTCAAAAAAAAGACGAGCGCGTAGAGTGGTGCAAAGGCGAATGCTCACCCAAAAAGCGAGTAGGAGCGTACTAATCGTACGTGACTGCTCGCTTTTGCAGGTGTAGTGAAGCATTTGCGCCGCTATCCGCGCTCGTCAAAACAAAAAAGGCTTGCCCTTTTAGGCAAGCCTTGTTTTGTTTGACAGGGATTAGTCGTTAATGATCTGCGCAACAACGCCCGAACCAACG
>JAFZZX010000099.1 GCA_017615515.1 Clostridia bacterium | reverse complement strand
GAAGATCGCCGTGCCGCTGTATTCACCCACGGAGCCTCTGGCTCTGTTGAGCTGCGTGAAGTTGGAGAGGGTGAATTGGAGATCGCCGTTTGCGTCCTCCGTGACCAATTCGCTGTTAAGCGCCTCAAGCGCTTGCGCGTTGCTTTCGCTCATTTTGCCGCTAAAGAAAGAAAGGTTTTGGAAGAAACAACCGGTAAAGCACGCCGCCGTGAGGGTAAGCACGAGGGCGATCAAAAACAAAGTAACGATTTTCTTTTTCATAGTATTATACCTCCAAAGGGTGATCAGTCTTTCGGACCGTCGGGATCTTCGTCTGCCGTTTTGATTTCATCCAAATCGGCGGATTCTTCCTGTGCGGCGTCTTCGTTCGGATTATAAGGCGTGCCTTCGTATGCTTCGGTTTTTTCCGCGGGAGCGGCATCTTCTTCCGCATTCGCCGCAGCGGGTTCTTCGGCAGGAGTGTCGAAAGAGGGCGCTTCTTCGGTCGCAGCCTTATCCGGCCCGAGCGAGACGCCGGAAAGGACGTCCGCCACGGCGGCGGGAGTCAGGGATTTGCCGAAGACTTTTCTGAGGATCAAGAGGACGATCTCGGACAGCACCATCACGCCGGTCGCGATAAAGCCGTAGAACAGAGCGTACTCTTGCTCGAGGTTCGCGCTGAGCAGATGCGCCTCGGAACCGAGCGCCATCATCGGGAAGATCGTAACGAGGAAGATAAAGAGCGCGTTCACGAGGTGGCACGCCTTCGCACCGCCCTTCTTCTTGGGCGTGCAGGCGAGGGACTCTCTGCGGAGCACTTTCGCGAGATATTTGGTCGAAAGCAAAGCGAAGAGCACGGCGATCAGGATCATACCCGCGTCCATCGCGACGGCGGTCGTATCCACCGAGGATCCGGACGCCATGAAGCTCGAGATCATCTTGCCGATAAAGCTCTTGAATACGCCCATCTTCAGAATGTTCACAAAGAGGAAGATATAAGCACCGATCGAGACCAGCGTGGTCGCTTGCACGGCGTTCGCATAAGCGATGTCGTCTTTGTACCAGGAGTGCAGTCTCGTAAAGACCAAGTTCACGCAGGTACCGACGAGCGCGAGGATCGCGAGGAGCAGAGTCGAGGTCGTGGTCTGGATTGTTGCAGAGAGGCAGGGGACCAGCATGATGACCAAGGGATGCACGATGCTCTTCGGCATACGTTTCGCGAGCTTCGCCGCGCCGATGTCGGGCTCTTTTAGGTTGCGGAGCAGGGTGATGAGCGAGACGAGTACGAGGATCGCGTAGATCACGGGGATCAAGAAGGAGAGGAAGAGCGCGACGAGGAGCCCGATGATGTGCGGGATCGCGTTGGCGACCATCGCGGGCACGTCATCTTCGTTCATACCGCTCTCGATGTCCTCTCCGCTCGGGAGCATCGGGCCGATGATCGCCGCAAAGACGACCACGAGGTCTCTGACTTCGGGATTGATGGCGGTCATATCGTCGTTCAAGAAGATCTTTTGAATCTTCTCGAGGGATGCCTTCATCTTGTCTTCGTACTCAGAGCCATGGTCGCTGCTATTGCTGCCTTCCATCGCGTTGGTGAGCAGCTCCGCGAAGGCCTCGCTCGCATCGGTCAGAGGTTTGGTGGACGCGGCGATCTTGCCGAGAGAGATGTCGACCGACGCTTCGTCCAGCTTCATCGAGTCGATGATGCTGCGAAGTTTGGCTTTGACGGCTTCGGAATCTTCGCCGTCGTCGACCTTGTTCAGCACGAACTCCACGAGGTTCTCGATCTGATCCTGCGTTTCTTGCGTGACCACGATCTTCATCAAGGGAGTGAATGCCAAAACGGCGCAAACGATAACCAACACCAAGGAAATCAACATATGGATCCTTGCCATAGGTTTACGAGGGGCATTGACACAAAGCATATACAGTTCTCCTTTTCACCGATCCAATTTTCGTGCGGATCGATAAATAATAATAAATATAATACCGCAACGTATGCGCGTGTGTCAATATTTTATTCATATTTTCGGTGCGTGTGCCATGTAAAAAGCGGAATAACGGCGGTTTTTTCGGTTAATAATCGGGGATATGGAAAGAGAAACCGTAGTGATCTGTATCGGCAGCGATCGGGTATCGGGGGATATGCTCGGGCCTTTGGTCGGTAGCGCCCTTAGAGAGGAATATCGTCTGCCGTGTCCCGTCTACGGCTGGATCGGAGAGAGCGTGAACGGGGTGAATCTCGAAGAATATCTCGCGATGGTCTCGAATCGACACCCGCAGTCTCTCTTGATCGCGGTGGACGCCGCCCTCGGCAAGCAAGAGGACGTCGGGAAGGTCAGGCTCAAAAAGGGCGGGATCAAGGCGGGCGGCGCTCTCGAGCGGAAAGGGGGAAAGGTAGGCGACGTCGGCGTGATCGGCGTTGTGGCGGCGGAGCGCCCGCCAAGGGAGGTCTACGCGGCGCTTCTTTCCGTGCCTTTCTCCCTAGTGGAGTCCCTAGCGGCGCGTATCGCGGGCTTGATCTTCGCGGCGATAACCGAGCCCTTTTGCGGGCGGGAAAAGGTCATTAGATAAGTTAAGAAATCTTTTGTTGCTTATATATTTCGCGCTATGATATAATATACTATCGAAAAAAGAGCAGCGGGCGAAACGTCGCCCGACGGAGGGATAATAATGTTCAAGTCCAGAACGTCAAGAACCATCGGCGTCATCGTGGCGATCATCGTATGTATCGTCGTCGCGGTCGTGTTGGTGGAGACCTTTATGCACAATCCGGAAGAGCTTTCTTACGACGATTTCTTTATTCGCCTGCAGAAGGGAGAGATCAAGAGCGTCTATTTGGAAGGGAACTATCGCATGAACGTGTTATACGTCGATACTGCTTCCAAGAATATCATCAACAACCCCGACGCTTACGTCTACGTGCCGAATCGCGCCGATCCGATCGAGAAGATCTACGAAACGGCGGAAGACAGCGGCGTCCCCGTTCCCGCGATCATTTTGAACGATCCGTCCAAAAACAGCATTTGGGCGTCGATCCTGCCCATCGTGATCGGCATCGTGCTGATCGGCGCTTTCCTCTTCATCTTGAATCGGCAGAATATGGGCGCAAACAATAAGGCGATGAGTTTCGGCTCGACCAAGGCGCGCGTGACGGGCAACGTCAAGGAACGCTTTACCGACGTCGCCGGCGCGGAAGAGGAGAAGGAAGAGCTCAAGGAGATCGTGGATTTCCTGCGCGATCCCGAGAAGTTTATCGCCGTGGGGGCGAAGATTCCCAAGGGCGTCCTTTTGGTCGGCCCGCCCGGAACGGGTAAGACTCTCTTTGCGAAGGCGGTCGCGGGCGAGGCGAAGGTGCCGTTCTTCAGTATCAGCGGCAGCGATTTCGTCGAGATGTTCGTCGGCGTGGGCGCGTCCCGCGTGCGCGATCTCTTTATCCAAGCCAAGAAAAATATGCCCTGTATCGTCTTTATCGACGAGATCGACGCGGTGGGGCGCCAGCGCGGCGCGGGTCTCGGCGGCGGACACGACGAGAGAGAGCAGACCTTGAACCAACTCCTCGTGCAGATGGACGGCTTCGAGCCGAATGACGGCGTGATCGTGATGGCGGCGACCAACCGCGCGGACATCCTCGATCCCGCGCTGTTGCGTCCGGGCAGATTCGACCGTCAGATCTACGTCAACGCACCCGACGTCAGGGGCAGAGAGGAGATCCTGCGTGTGCATTCGCGCAATAAGCCGCTTTCGGGCGACATCGATTTCAAGACCGTGGCTCGACTCACGATCGGCTTTACGGGCGCGGACATCGCGAACCTTCTCAACGAAGCCGCGATCCTCGCCGCGCGCGCAAATCGCCACGTGATCATCATGGAAGACATCCTCGAAGGGATCAATAAGGTCATTATGGGCCCGCAGAAGAAGAGCCGCGTCGTGACCGAAACCGACAAGCGCATCACTGCCTACCACGAGAGCGGACACGCGATCATCGCGCACGCCCTCGAGAATTGCGACGACGTGCAGGAAGTCTCGATCATCCCGCGCGGTATGGCGGCAGGCTACACCTTGACCCGTCCCGATACCGACGACAGCCACGTCACGAAGAATAAGTTGCTTGACAATATCTGTATGATGCTCGGCGGCAGGGCGGCGGAAGAGATCGTGATCAAGGACATCTCCACCGGCGCCAGCAACGACATTCAGCGCGCCTCTTCGATCGCCCGTTCGATGGTGACCGAGTGGGGTATGAGCGACGTGATCGGCAATATGTACCTCGGCAGCGACCACGAGAT
>JAFZZX010000098.1 GCA_017615515.1 Clostridia bacterium | reverse complement strand
CTGACGGGCGTCCTCGAAGATCACCGCGCCGATGAGCCTGCGGGAATCCTTCTTCCTCCCGGCACGGTACAGCGCGATCGCGGCGCCGACCAGCGCGATCACGACCATATTCAGCAAGGGATTGAGGACGGTCCAGACGATCCCGAGCACCGAATTGCGATATTGATTGCGAACGTTGCGGTTCACGATCGAGAACAAGGTGTTTATCGAACGACGAAACTTCTCTTTCCCGCTCGATTCCTCATAGTATTTTTTCTGCATTCCTACCTCTTATGTACCGGGGCGCGTTCACGCCCGTTTAACGTTACGTTATTTATAAAACTATATCATAGCGCGTGTGCCGATGTCAAGCGGCGAAAAAAGAAGGTCGCGGCTCTCGACCGTAGTATGTACGAAAAGCGGTATTTTACGAGATTCAATCCTTGATGAGGAAAACGCGCGCTCTGTGCGCTTCTTTCGTGAGAGGCAGCGCGCCTTTTAAGACGCGGCGCTCGCCGTCCACGCAGAAGGGCGTGTCGCCAAGAAGGGTGACGAGCGCGGAAGACAGGGACACGAAAGTCAGGTTCTTGCCGTGATATTCCTTGTTGAATCCGATGAAAAAGGCGCGGAAGAAGGGGAAAAACATCTTGATCCGCCCCCAAAGGTTATCCTTTTTGGGTGCCTTGATCAAGAGCAGTTGCAGTTCGTCCGAATTGTCGCGATACAGCCGATTGAAGCGGAAGCCGAAACACCGCACGGCGTTGGAGAACATGATGAGGGTGTAGGTGCCTTGGTCGGTGAGTTTTTCACTCTCGATCTTCGCGTCGATCTGATGCACCTTGTAGGCGGCGAGAACTTTGGAAAAATAGGCGAAGATCTTAAAGCGGCGCTTGGACTTCGCGCTCGGGGACTGCCCGATGTCGGTGAAGGAACCCGCCGCCGCCACGTAGGAAAAGTCGCGGTCGCCGAATCTGCCGAGTTTCGCGAGAGAACAAATGCCGGTCCCCTTGACCCCTTTTGCCGTCTCGTTGAAGGTGCCGACGGGCAAATAGTAGATGTCGATCTCGCGGTCGTGACAGAGGTTCAGCGCGTTGTTCAAGGTGCCGTCGCCGCCGCAAACGATCAGCTTCTCCACGCCGTCGACCGAATAGTCGTCGTCCACGCTGAGAATGTATTTCACGGTGACGTCGTCTTCCGCGGCGTATTTGCGGATCAGTTCCTTGGGTTTGACCTTGGACGCGTTTCCGCTGAGCGTGTTGATCACAAGCAGACAGTTCATTTGACCTCGACAAAAAAATGGTTTATAATATATTATTATACACGATACGCTCGTCCTATGCAACTAACAATTGCGGATCGCGCATACTGTCTGAGAGGGGCTATGTACAAGGCTTTCAAATGGATGATGGATAGATTGCTTGCCTTGGTCGCGATAGCGGTGCTGTCGCCTCTTTTCCTCGTGCTGATGCTGGCGATCGTTTTGGACAGCAAGGGCGGCCCTTTCTTCGTCCAAAAGCGCGACGGGTATAAGAAAAAGACCATCAAGGTCATCAAGTTCCGTACGATGTTCTCGACAGATTTCGCTTTCGACATCGATCACCCCGTCGTGGAAGCGGGCGATCCCCGCGTTACACGCGTCGGAGGATTCCTGCGCCGTACCAAACTCGACGAATTGCCGCAATTGATCAATATTCTGAAAGGGGATATGAGTTTCGTCGGTCCGCGCCCTTTGCTCCCCGTCTATACCCCGAGATACGAGCGTTGGGAGTTCCAGAAGTTCGCGGTGCGTCCCGGGTTGACGGGCTTGCCGCAGGTCAAGGGTAACGGCTATCTCTCCGTCCAAAGCCGCAGCTACTACGACGCGCTCTATACCGAGCAGATCTCCCTTTGGACGGATTTCAAGATCATTTTGTTGACCGTCGGCGTGATCCTCTTCGGCGAAGAACGCTTTAAGAAGGAAGCGACCCGAGAGGAGATCGAAGCGCTGAAAAGTCGCTATCAACCTGCCGTCGAGACTCCGCCCGAAGATCCCTCGTCCGTCGAGGCTTCGCCCGCCGAGATCCCGTCCGAGGACTCTACGAGCGAGGAACCTACGACTGAGAAATCCACGAGCGAGGAACCCTCGAAGGATGTGATCCCGACTGAACGGATCGCCTCTGACGCGGACGCCGTGCAACCGACCGAGGGGAAGAAGAAATGAACGCGAAGCTCCTCGTATGTTGCCATAGCGAAAGCGCGAAAGGCGCTAAGATCGCACCCACCGTGCTCGCGGGAGCGGCGCTCGGGAAGGGGGAGGTCGTGTGCGACTATCGCGACGACGACGGCGAGAATATCTCTATCCTGAATCCCGTTTACAACGAGTTGACCGTCCTGTATTGGGCGTGGAAAAACTACGACAAACTCGGCGATCCCGACTATCTCGGGCTGATGCACTATCGCCGCTACTTCTATTTCGACCCGAATACGCCTGACGTTCGGCTACGCACCGACGCGCCGCAGGATCGCCTTGCCGAGAGATCACTCCTCGGAGAAGAGGCGGTCGAGGCGCTGCTTGAGAAGGGGGACTTCATCTGTCCGCGTCCCTCGCGGCGGCTGTCCGTCTACAAGCACTACGCGATGACCCATCGAGCCGAGGACCTCGATCATGCCGTGGCGATCCTCAAGAGGCTCTGTCCGGACTATGCCGAGGCGGCGGACGAATACCTTGCGGGCAACGAAAACTATTTCTTCAATATGTTCGTCTTTCCAAAAGAGATCTTTTTCCGTTATGCGGCGTTTATCTTCCCGATCCTCGAGACCTACCTTGCGGAGAGCGGATCGGACGCGCGGTTGTTTGTTTCGGAGCGGCTGACGGGGATCTTCCTGCACGAATTGATCAAAGAAGGGCTCCGCCCCGTCCACCTTCCCGTCCTCTATCGGGAAGGGTCGCTGAAAGAGCGCGTCAAGGGACTTTGTAGGGAGTGGAAGAGTGTGAAAGGGCTCAAAGCCAAAGCGCGCGCGGCGGCGAGATTGTTGCTTCGCAGAAGAAAGGAGAGCAGAAAGATATGAATGCTTACGAGATGGTGAATCGGGCGGTCGCGTCGGTCAGGAAGGTCACCTCTTTCGAGCCCGAGATCGCGATCGTACTCGGGAGCGGGCTCGGCGCCCTTGCGGATAAGGTCGAGGCGGAATGCGTTTTGCCCGCGAGCGAGATCGACTGCTATGGCAGAAGTACGGTCAGCGGACACAGCGGCAGGTTGATCTTCGGGCGTTTTGAAGGCAAGCGGGTCGTCGTCCAGCAGGGCAGGATCCACTACTACGAAGGTTACGAGATGGGTGAGGTCGTATTGCCCGTTCGTCTGATGTGCGCCCTCGGCGCGAAGACCGTGATTCTGACCAACGCGGCGGGCGGCGTGAACGAAAGCTATGCCCCCGGCGATTTCATGGCGATCACGGGGCAGATCGCGCAGTTCGTTCCCTCTCCTCTGCGTGGGGTGAACGACGAGTCTTTCGGGACGCGGTTTCCCGATATGAGCGAGATCTATTCGCCGCGCTTGATCGCGCTTGCACGCGAAGCGGCAACGGAAGCGGGGGCTACACTCCGCGAGGGGGTCTATCTGCAAGCGAGCGGACCCAATTACGAGAGTCCCGAAGAGATCCGCGCATTCCGCACGCTCGGCGCGGACGCCGTCGGTATGAGCACGGCGGTGGAAGCGATCGCGGCACGGCATATGGGACGGGAGATCCTCGGGATCAGCCTGATCACCAACCCTGCGGCGGGGGTGTCATGCACGCCGCTCTCGCACGAAGAGGTCAAGGCGGCGGCGGACAAGGCGGGCGAAAGATTCCTGCGCCTCGTATCCGGCGTCGTGCGGCGGCTGTAAAATAGTAAAAAAGGGGGAGAAACCGCAGTTCCATTAGGGATTTTTCGGTAAGGCTGTCCTTTGAGAATCAGGCGTGGCGTGATGCCACGCCTTTTCTCTTGGTTATTTTAGTCGAAGTCGGGGATTTCGACGGCTCCGACGAAGTTGTAAATGATTTCAATTGTGTGTCTAATGTGTCCGTCAACTTTCTGCTTTTCGTAGATAAGCACCTTGTCTATGAACGCTCGCAGGATTTCAGGCGTCAGTTCCTCGAAGTCGCTGTATTTGTCCACGAGAGAGATAAACTTGGAAATGTCATCCATCTTGCTCTTTGCGTGGTCGATACTGCTTTTGAGTTTTTCAACCTTTTCCTTTAATTCCACTTGCTCGGCTTCATAGTTATCGCTCATCTTAAAGTAGCGTTCTTCGGAGAGTTTGCCGGCGACCTTATCTTCGTACAGGCTTTGAATGATCTTGTCGAGTTCTTTAATTCTCGCTTCCATCTCCGCAACCTCTTTCAAAGATTGGTTGAGTTCCCGTTTCGTTTTGGCGTCGCTTCGACGTTTCAGTAGTTCCAAAAACTCTTCCTTGTTGTCTTGGGCAAACCGTATTGTGTACCGAAGGTCGTCCTTTATCAT
>JAFZZX010000097.1 GCA_017615515.1 Clostridia bacterium | reverse complement strand
TCTACGACTTCCTGCGCCTGCTTTACGCGCGCATCGGCGTCCCGCATTGTCCGAACTGCGGCAAGGAGATCCGCGAGACCTCGATCGACCAGATCACCGACAGCGTGATGGCGGCGGGCGAGGGAGCGAAAGTGCGCATTCTCGCGCCTGTCGTGCGTGCGCGTAAAGGCGAATACGGCAGACAGATCGAGGGATATAAAAAGCTCGGTTACGTCCGTTTCGTCATAGACGGCGCGGATTATTCGGCGGACGACGAATTGCCAGCGCTCGACAAGAAACTCAAACACACGATCTCGGTCGTTGTGGATAGGCTCAAGATCAAAGAGGGATTGGAGCGTCGCCTGTCGGACAGCTTGGAGATCGCTCTCAAGATGGCGGGCGGACTCGTGACCGCCGAGGTGGACGGCAAGGAGACCCTCTATAATACCAAATACTCTTGCCCCGATTGCGACGTCGCGATCGAGGAATTGACCCCGCGCTTCTTCTCTTTCAACAGTCCGTTCGGCGCTTGTCCCGCCTGTCACGGTCTCGGGTTTCGCTTCGAGGCGGACGTCGATCTCATCGTGAAAGATCGCAGTAAGAGCATTAACCAAGGTGCGATTAATAATATCGGGTTCAGCATCGAGTCCAAGACCACCGCGATGCTGATGCGCGCCCTCGCGAAGAAGTACGATTTCTCCCTAGACACTCCCTTCAAGGATCTGCCTGACGATATCACGGATATGATCTTATACGGCAACGGGGGCGAGATGATCGAAGTGGCGTATCAGACGCAGGCGTTCTCGGGGAGCCACAAGACGACCTACGAGGGGCTTGTGAACCTGATCAATCGCCGCTACGACGAGACCGAAAGCGTCTTTATGAAATACGAGTACGAGCGGTTAATGCGCGTCGTGCCTTGCGCGGTATGTAAAGGCAAACGTCTCAAAAAGGAAGCGCTCGCCGTGACCCTCGGCGGCGTTAATATCGCCGACCTCTGCGACAAGAGTGTCCTCGATCTCCAAAAGTTTTTTGACAACCTCGTCCTTTCCGATCGCGAGAAAATCATCGCGACGCAAGTGCTGAAAGAGATCCGCGCGAGACTGAACTTCCTCGCGAACGTCGGTCTCGGCTACCTGACCCTGTCCCGTTCGGCGGCGACCTTATCGGGCGGCGAATCGCAACGCATTCGTCTCGCCACGCAGATCGGCAGCGGGCTGGTCGGCGTTCTGTACGTTTTGGACGAGCCGAGCATCGGCCTGCACCAGAAGGATAACGAACGGTTGATCGAGGCGCTGAAAAGGCTCCGCGACCAAGGCAATACCTTGATCGTCGTAGAGCACGACGAAGACACGATCCGCAGCGCGGACTACGTCGTGGACATCGGACCGATGGCGGGCGTCCTCGGCGGTGAAGTGGTCGCGACGGGCACCCCCGCGGACATCGCGGCGTGCGACGCGTCCATCACGGGGCAGTTCCTTTCGGGCAAACGCAAGATCGAGATCCCCTCGGAGCGGAGAAAGCCGGACGGCAGATACCTCGAGATCCTCGGCGCGCACGAGAACAACCTCGCGAATATCGACGTCAGGATCCCCGTCGGGCTCTTTACTTGCGTGACCGGTGTCAGCGGCAGCGGTAAGAGCAGTCTCGTGGGCGGCATCCTTTTCCCCGAACTATCCAAGCAACTCAACGGCGCGAAGAAGGTCAATAGCGGCAAGTGCCGTAGTATCCGCGGCGTCGAGTATTTCGATAAGGTCATCGACATCGATCAGTCCCCGATCGGCAGGACGCCGAGGAGCAACGCGGCGACCTATACGGGTGTCTTTACCGACATTCGAGACCTTTTTGCGAAGAGCGCCGACGCGCGCGAACGCGGCTACACGTCGGGGCGATTCAGTTTCAACGTGCCGGGCGGCAGATGCGAGAATTGCTCGGGCGACGGCGTGATGCGGATCGAGATGAACTTCCTGCCCGACGTCTACGTCCCGTGCGAGGTTTGCGGCGGCAAGCGCTACAACCGCGAGACCCTCGAAGTGCGCTATAAGGGAAAAAATATCTCAGAAGTATTGAATATGACGGTGGAAGAGGCGTGCGACTTCTTCCGCAATATCCCCAAGATCTACGGTAAGATCAAGACCCTTTACGACGTGGGTCTCGGCTATATCAAGCTCGGACAGCCAGCCACTGAGCTGTCGGGCGGCGAAGCGCAGCGCGTCAAACTCGCGACCGAACTTGCGCGCCGCAGTACGGGTAAGACGGTCTATATCCTCGACGAACCGACGACGGGGCTGCACAGTTACGACGTGGACAAGTTGATCAAGATTTTGAATCGCCTGACCGAGGGCGGCAATACCGTGATCGTGATCGAGCACAACCTCGACGTGATCAAGGTCGCAGACCACATCGTCGATCTCGGACCGGACGGCGGCGACGGCGGCGGCAGGATCGTCGCAGAGGGCAGTCCCGAAGAGGTCGCAAAGGCAGAGGGCAGTTATACGGCGGAGTTTCTCCGCAAGATGGGTATCGGAGGGAAGTAAGCGGAGGCTCCGCAGGTATCGGCACGCGGCTCGGTCGCGGACGGAATAAGAGAGGTGCGTATGAAAAAAACGGTCTTAACAGTCACGGTCTTGATCCTTGCCTTGACGCTGGCGCTATGCGCTTGCTCGAAGGCGATCACCGAGGTGAAGGTGACCTTCGACGGCAACGGCGGCACGTCCCCCGAGGGGATCACGCTGACCCTTGCGGACGCGGAGAAGGTCGTCCTGCCCGAATCGACGCGCGAAGGCTATCGCTTCTGCGGTTGGGCATTCGACGCAACGGGGCTGAGCGCCTATTCCGCCACGGCGCTCGGGGAGAAAAAGGTCGGCGAGATCACGCTATATGCGATATGGGAGCCGGAGATGAAGAACGAAGAGATCACGATACGGGGAATGGCGGACGGCAAGTCGCCCGTGAATCCCACCTTTGAATGGAATAATATATATAACGATACCGCTTTCCGCGTCTCTCTGACGGACGAAGAGGACGCATTGATCGAGTCTACGAAAGTCACCGTGCCGCGTTACGAGGTCGGGCGCTATTTGAAGACGGGCAAAAGTTACACGTTGATCGTGATGGGAGAAGAGAGCGATTTCGTCTGCGAGAGGACATTTGAGACGAGGAGCGGGCTCGACGTGGGATACGCTACCGCGACGCTGTTGATCGACGATCCTTTCGCCTCGCATATGGTGATTCAGCGCGGCAAGCCGATCCGTCTCTCGGGCAAGACCAATCCGAACGTGACCGTCACCGTGACCTTTAAAGATCAGCTCTACTATGGGTTTTCCGACGAAAAAGGCGCCTTTGCCGTGACTCTTCCCGCCCAAGAGGCGACCAAGACCCCCGCGGCGATCGAGGTGCGCGTCCTTCGCAACAAAAAGGTCTCTTTGACGGACCTATTGTTCGGCGACGTCTTCCTCGCGAGCGGACAGTCCAATATGTGGTGGAAACTGTGCGATTCGGACTACGACCAAACGATCGACGTCGACAACGCGGTGAAT
>JAFZZX010000011.1 GCA_017615515.1 Clostridia bacterium | reverse complement strand
TCACCGTACGCGGCGAGACCCTGACGGCGGCAGACTACGTCGCCCTGGCTCGCGCGGCGCTTTAATCCGAATCGCACCCCATAAACAATAGAAAAGACCCTCTCGCTCGCACGAAAGGGTCTTTTTCGTTTTCGTCTGCGTTACGCCGCTTGCTGCTCTGTCGCCACGGTCGGCGCGGAAATCGTCTTATAACGGACCGTGATCTGCTGATTGGTTTCCGCCGCGGTTATAAACTCTTTCAGTTTGGAAAGTTCGATCGCAAAGCCCATATTTTCGATGTTCGTACTGACGAATTTGCTATTCACCACCCCGATCAATCCGCCATAGATGTTGATCGCGGGACCGCCCGAGTTGCCGCCGTTGATCGCGGCATCGGTCTGGATGAAGGTCAACTTCGGATAATCTGTGAAAGTCTTTCCCGTTGCGGAGACCAAGCCCGAGGTGGCGGAGAGACCGAACCCCTGCGCGTTGCCGAGAATCAAGAGTTCGTCGCCGCGCACGATGTCGCCGTCATAGAACGGGATCGCTTTCCACGAGGTGCCGACGGGAACTTCCTCGACGATCTTACAAAGGGCGAGGTCGTAAGCGGGGTCGCGATAAACAAACTCAAGGGTGTATTGCTTGCCCCCGTTATAGTATTTACTGGTAGAATCGAATCCGCCGGTGATGGATTGATATTCCCCTGAAACTAATTTTTGTGAACCTATATAGCCCCAAGGGGTAAGTCTGGGGGTTCCGTCCCAGTCGACTTCGTTCTCATAGGAAATCACATGATTGTTTGTGACAACATATCCGTCTTCTGTAATAATAAAACCGGTACCTTGACAGCCAAGGGTTCCGTTTGTTTCTGCGCTGATATATCTGTCATCAACGCAAAGCATGCATATTACGCTATCCACGTAATTGACGGCGTAAGCGCCGATGTTCGCTTTGGATACGCTGATGCTCTGCCTGACCGCCTCTTCGAGGTCGCTCACGCGGTCGGACAGGGTTTCCGCGATCTCGCGATACTTGGTCAAGGCTTCCTCGAGATCCGCCTTGGATACGTTCGTATAGTTCGTCACGGTATTCGTCGAGCCGCCCGTCGTCGAACCCTTCGTGTCGGAGCCGCCCGAATTGGCGAGGTTATTCGTCGTGTTCCCCAAGAGAGAACACCCCGCAAAAGCGAGAGTCGTCAAAACGAGCAATATCGCTATCATAGTCAAAATGCTTTTCTTCATACTACACTTCCTTTCGGCGGACGCGCCGCCTGCTGCCTTGAGACTATACTATTATTTTAACATTAAACGAGCCTTAAAATTAGCAATTTTTCTTAATATTTCATAGATTATACGGTATGGACGAGGATCTGACCTTCGCGTACGCGGTCGCGCGTGCGCTGATAAAAGGGAAAAGCACGGAAGAACTCGCCCGTTTGCAGATCATCTTGCAAACGGTCTCTTCCCTTGTCGCGGCGGAACTCGCCAGCCAAAGGCTGAAAGCGACCACGGAAAAACCGAACGGCTAATGCAGAGCATTATCCTAACACAAAAAGCGGCGGCACATCCCCGTCATTTCCTCGATACCACCACAAGACGACGGCGGAGAGGCGCGCGTCAACGCCTAAACCATACATTTTTCTCGAGAGCGGAGAGTGGTGCAGATACGAGGAACAACAAAAGGCGGCGAATGAGCGTACTTGTCCGTACGTGATTTCGCCGCCTTGCCGTTAGTGACAAAGTAGATGCGCCGCTATACGCTCTCGAGTACGGAAAGAAGGGCGCGGACGGTGTCGAGCGACGTCATCATCTGCGTATTGCTCTCGATCGCCGCGCGGCGGATCGTCACGCCGTTGCCCTCGTGCACGCCCGACAGGATCGCACGGGTGTTGATCACGTAGGTCGCCTTGCCCGCCAAGATAAAGTCGATGACTTCGGTGCTACCCTCGGTCGCCTTGCCGAGGTGGTGGGTCGTAAAGCCTTTCTCCGTGAGGAACTTCGTGCTGAGCCCCGTCGAAGCGAAAGAGAAGCCGAGCGCTGCGAACCGCTTGATCAGCGGAAGCGCCTCTTCCTTATCCTCGTCCGCAAGGGTAACGAGCACCGTACCCGAACGCTTGACTTTCATTCCCGCGGCGATAAACGCCTTTTTGAATGCCTCGCCGAGGGTGCCGCCGCAACCGATCGCCTCGCCCGTGGACTTCATCTCGGGAGAGAGATAGGCGTCCAGACCGCGGAGTTTGTGGAAGGAGAAGACGGGCACCTTGACGAAGTAGCCGCGCGCCGCCTCGAGATAGCCGGAATAGCCCTGCTTTTTCAGGCTTTCACCGAGGATCACCTTGGTCGCGATGTCCGCGACGGGGATCCCCGTCGCCTTGGACAGGAAGGGCACGGTACGCGAGGAACGCGGATTGACCTCGATCACGTAGACAGATTCGCCGTTCACGATGTACTGCACGTTGAAAAGTCCCTTGATGCCGATCGCGAGGCCGAGCTTTTCGGTGTAGTCGAGAATTGTCTTTTTGACCGATTCGGTCAGCGAGAAGGACGGATAAACCGAGATGCTGTCGCCCGAATGCACGCCCGTGCGTTCCACGAGCTCCATAATGCCGGGAACGTAGACCGATTCGCCGTCCGCGATCGCGTCCACCTCGACCTCTTTGCCCCTAATGTACTTGTCGATCAAGACGGGGTGCGCCGAAGAGGCGGCGAACGCCTCGCCGAGATACTTCACGAGTTCGCTCTCCTTCGAGACGATCTGCATCGCCCTGCCGCCCAAGACGAAGCTCGGACGCACGAGAAGCGGATAGCCGATCTCCTTAGCCGCCTTGACGCCGCTATCTATATTCGTGACCGCCGCGCCGCGGGGACGAGGCACGCCGATCGAGGACAGGAGCTCGTCGAAGAGTTCGCGATCTTCCGCCTTGTCGATCTCCGCCTTGCCCGTGCCGAGCAGGGTCACACCGCGCGCCGCGAGAGGCGCCGCAAGGTTGATCGCGGTCTGTCCGCCGAGCGAGGTCACGACCCCCTCCGCCCCCTCGAACTCAAGGACGTTCATCACGTCTTCGGGAGTCAGCGGGTCGAAATACAGTTTGTCCGCCGTCGTATAGTCGGTGGAGACGGTCTCGGGGTTATTGTTGATGATGATGGACTCGTAGCCGGACGCCTTGATGGTCTTTACGGCGTGGACCGTCGAATAGTCGAACTCGATGCCCTGTCCGATGCGGATCGGACCCGCGCCCAAGCAGACGATCTTCTTTTTATCCGTACGGATCGAATCGTTCGCGCCCTCGTAGGACGAATAGAAATAGGGGATATATTTGCCCGTATGCAGGGTGTCCACCATACGGAAGACGGGGCGAATGCCCTTCTCCTTACGGAATGCGGCGACTTCCGCCTCGGAACAGTTCCACAGACGAGCGACGTAGCCGTCCGAAAAGCCCATCTTTTTCGCTTTGATCAGTTCGTCCGCAGAGAACGGCGCGGCTTTGAGGGCGCCTTCTTCCTTGATGATCTTCGCGATCGACTCGATGAAGAAGGGCGTGATCATCGTGACCTTCGCGACTTCGGCAGGGTCGGCGCCGCGGGACAAAAGCTCCGCGATCGCAAAGAAATTGTCCGCGCGGAAGACCTTTATGTAGTCGAAGAGTTCCTCCACCGTCATATCGTCGAACTTCGGATGATAGAGGTGGTTGACCTTGACCTCGAGCGAGCGAACGGATTTCAGCACGCATTCCTCGAGATTCGAACCGATGCCCATGACCTCGCCCGTCGCCTTCATCTGCGTACCGAGTAGGTTCTCCGCCGTCGTAAACTTGTCGAACGGGAAACGCGGGAACTTCGCGACGATGTAGTCGAGGGACGGCTCGGTGATCGCCCTACCGCCCGCGACCTCGATCTCGGGCAGGGTCATCCCCACCGCGACCTTCGCCGTGACCCGCGCGATCGGATAGCCGCTCGCCTTGGACGCCAAAGCGGACGAACGCGACACGCGGGGATTGACCTCGATCAGGAAATATTCCTTGCCTTTAGGCGCGAGAGCGAACTGCACGTTGCAACCGCCCGCAATGCGGAGTTCTTTGATGATCTTGATCGCGCTGTCGTTCAGC
>JAFZZX010000096.1 GCA_017615515.1 Clostridia bacterium | reverse complement strand
GTCCTGAGCCAGGATCAAACTCTTAAGTTTAATCTTGGTTTTCCGTGCTCCCTCTCGGGAACACGCTCAAAACTCATAATAAATTATGAATTGACAGAAATCACTTGCTTTAATCTTTGCTTAATCTATTTTGTTTTGAAGTTTCGCTTGTTACCCCCCTTTCGGGCGATAACCTCTATATCATAGCAAGAAAAAAAAGCCTTGTCAACAGGTTTTTTCGATATTTTTACGAAAAATTAGGACTTTTTTCGGAAAAGTTTTTCGGGGGCGAAAGCGCGCTGCGGAAAACACTATATCTTGTGTTTTTTTGCCAAAAACAACCACAATCACCCACGTTCGGGCGGCTATACCTTATATATATCGCACGAGCGTGCTCACGCGCACTCCCGCGCCCGCGCGCGGGCGGAAAAACGATAAGATCAGAGCGTTCCCGCCGCCTTTCGCGCTTGGTAGGTCAAGATCGCGACGAGCGTCTTGCTGTCCTCGATCTCGCCCGCTACGCACTTCTCGTACAGTTCGTCGATCGGGAAATACTTGATCTCGAGGAACTCGTCCTCGTCGGGTTTCGCGCCGACGTAGGTCAGCCCCGTCGCGAGATACAAACGAATGATCTCGTTGCTGTAACCGCAGGTCGCGTAGAACCTACCGAGGGAGCGAATGCTCTTCGCCTCGAGACCGGTCTCTTCCCGTAATTCGCGCACGATGGCGCTATCGGGCTCTTCGCCGACTTCGAGCTTGCCAGCGGGGATCTCCCACAAGTGGGAGCGGAGCGGATAGCGATACTGCCTGACGAGCGGCACGCACCCATTCTCGTCCACGGCAAGGACGGCTACGCCACCGCGATGCTCGACGTATTCACGCGGCGCGGTCTTGCCATTCGGAAGCAGGATCCTATCCTTTCTGAGGTTGATGATCGCCCCTTTGAAAAGATAGTTCTCTTGGTCGGTCGTCTCGGTGAAGTCCTTGCCCGCATTGTATTCTCTGTCTTCGTAACCTTTCATATTCTCTCCGAAAATAGAGCCGACGCATCGGGTCGGCTCTTTCGCGATCAGTCTTGCTTGTACTGCTCGATCAAGTCCTTATACGTCTTGCTGTAATAGGTGATCTTGACCTCTTGGTCGATGGTATTTTGGTAGAAGTCCTTTTTGAAGTTGCCGACGAGGTTGTCCTTCTTGTCGGACAAGAGCTGCTCCTTGATCTCGTAAATCAAGGTGCCCTTCGCGAGGTCGTCATCGGTCGCAGGCTTATAGGAAGCGTAATCGGTGATCGCGTCTTGAGAGATCGCATAGAGGCCGCCACCGAGATCGGTCACACCCGCCGCCTCGGGATCCTCGAGCGCATAGCCCGAAAGCATCACGACGTGGATGCCGTAATTGGTGTAGCACCAGCCGAAGGAGCCGACGCCCTCGCCGACGACGTGCCATTCCGCCTTCTCCGCCGCCGTGCCGTATGCGAGCGCACGGGAAAGTGCGGTGAAGTTCTCGACGTAGCTGCTCTCGTCCATGCTGAGACCGTAGCCGACCTTGCCATCGCTGAGCGCGCTAAACGCGCCGTCGTCGTCGTTCAGCATATACGTCCACTTGTCAAACGCCTTGATCATATCGGTCGCGGTCGTACCGTCCGCTTCGCTGAGCGCCTTGAGGTCGCTGCAAACCGCGTTCAGTACCGTCAGGATATTGAAGGTGCCCTCCTCGTCCGCGTTCAAGGTCGCCTCTTCGCCGTTGTCGGCGTTCACATAGGTGATGGAATCCACGAATTTCTTGGTCGGGCACTTCACGCAGGTGCAATCTTCCTTGTGCTCGGAAGACTCCCCGACGTAATTCGAGCAGTAAATACAGTCGCATTCTTCGTTCTCGCACTTGGCGTCCTTGTCGTACTCGACGTTGCTCGCGTGCAATTTGGTCTGATCGATCAAGCCGTTCAGATACAGCTCGAGCGCTTCGTCGTTCGCGACTTTCTCCGCCTTGAACTCATCGTACTCGGCTTGCAGGTCGTCGGTGATCTTGAACAAAAGGTTTCTCACGTAGAAGACCTTGCCGTCCTTGTGCACGATCTGCGACTTCACGGAAGAAGCATCCGACGCGTCGCTGTACTTGGTGGAGCCGAGCAACAGCGCCTGCTTCTGCTCCTCGAGTTTCTTGGTGAACTCCGCGGTGATCTCCGCCGCGGTCACGGAAGCGTCCTTGCCCTTGATCTCTTCGCAAGCGGTCACGACCTGCTCCTTGAGCGCGGACAGATAATAATATTCGTAGCTGCGATAGTTTGAAGACATCTGCTTTTCAAGCCTGCGCTTGACCTCTTTGAGGGTCTTGTAAAGGGTGGCGTCCGTGGTCTTTGCTTCCTCGATCTGCTTGTCGAGATCAACCTCGAACAGATCGGGCACTACGGTCTTCTCTTCCTCTTCCTCATCCTCTTTGGGTATGGCGGGACGAGAAGGCAACGCCGCGACGATATCGACCGTGAAGGTCTCGGTCGTATTGCCGAAGGTCACGGTGACCTCTTTGTCCTCTCCCACCTCGTCGCTGCTAAATCCGGTGACCGTGTAGTCGCTCCTCTCGAGGACGACCTCGGTCTGATCCTTATAGACGACCTTGACGGCGAGCCCGTTCTCGACGAGAGATTCGCCCTTCTCGTAGGTGGTCTTCCACGGAGCGGTGACGACGAGTTTGTCGACGTTCTCGGTGGACTTGCTCGTTACGGTCGCGTTCGCGATCTCCTTTTCGTATTCTTCACGCAAGGAGTCGAACGCCTCTTGTCTTTCTTTGTTATAAGCCTCGACGGCGGCGATCAAGTCCTTGAGGGGGAGCACGCTCTCGATCTCCTTGATGCGATCCGCCGCGTTGTACGCCTTGCCGACGGTGGATGCGGCGGCAGCCTTCGCCTTCGCGTTCGCGTCGGTGCCGTTCTGCACGAGGGTATAGAGCTCGTCAATGCACTTCAAGGTATAGGCTTCGCTCTTCGCGAGACTCTCGTTCGCTTGGTCGTAGCTCTTCTCGATGTTGTCGAGGACGGACTGATAACTGTCCTGCCCGATATAGCCCTGCTGGTAGTAGTAATAGTATTGATAAACGAAATTGTAAATCGTCGCGTTGAGTTCGAGTTTGTCCACCTGCGCGGCACGATCTTTATAAGTCACGGTTGCCGTGGCTTGCGTAAAATCGCGCTCTTTGTTCTTGACGATCATACCGCTGTCATTGCAGGCGGTTGCAACGATCATCGACGCCGCAAGGACCAAAACGATCAGTAAAACGAGCAGTTTCTTTTTCATTGACGATAAACTCATTTTTGCCGCTATAGCGACCGGGTTCGTGCGCGCACGCACCCTCGTAAAGCATGATGTACTTGTATATTATACATAATTAAGCGCCGCGACGCAAGCCAATATCGGTATTTTTACGCGTCGGATCCCGAAATATAATCGACAAGGCGAAAAAATCACACCGCTTCCCCGCGAAGCGCCTTCACGAAACGGATCATCACGCCGATCCGCGCCGTGACCGAACCTGCTTTCAAGACGTATCGGATCTCGCCCTCGGACTTGTCCCCCTCGCGCAGCTCTCCCGAGAGAAGGGCGAGGGCGTTCCGCATCGCCGCACTCGTCGGGAAATCCGGATCGGTATAGAGGATCGATACGTCCCTGCTGTCCACGCTGATCCTCTTGACGGGAAGAACCGACGCGAGGCCTTTGAGCAAGGCGATCTGCACGAGGGTATGCGCCTTGACGGGCGGCATGCCGAAGTCGGTCTCCATCTCGGTCAGCACGGCGCTCTTGCCCGCTTCGTCCTTGATGGCGGCGATCTTTTTATAATACCGAATGCGCGCGAGCTCGCTCGGGATATACTCCGAGGGGAGATAGGCGTCCGCTTTGACGATCATTTCCACCCCGCCCGTTTCGGGGAGCGCTTCGCCGTTCAACTCGGCGATCGCTAAGCGAAGAATAGTGCCATACATTTCGTAGCCGACCTTCTCGATGTGTCCGTGCTGCTCCGCGCCGAGCACGTTGCCCGCGCCGCGAATCTCGAGATCCATCATCGCGAGACGATAGCCGCTGCCGAGGTCGCCGTTTTCGGCGAGAGCGCGGAGCCGCTTCTCCGCGTCACCCGTCAAAAGAGTGCCTGACGGATAGGTGAAATAGGCGTAGGCAAGGCGCGCGCTTCTCCCTACGCGTCCCTTGAGTTGGTACATCTGCGACAGCCCGAGCTTGTCCGCTTCGAGAACGACGAGGGTATTCGCGTCGGGGATGTCGATGCCGTTCTCGATGATGGTCGTGCAGATCAAAATGTCCGCCTGCCTCAGATAAAACTTGCGGATATTTTCCTCGAGCTCCGCCGCCGCCATTCGCCCGTGTCCCGTCACGACGAGCGCGTCGGGGAAGAGCTCCTTGACCGCCGAGGCGTAGAGTTCGAGCTTTGCGATGTTGTTGTAGAGGATAAAGACTTGCCCACCGCGCGCGAGTTCCGCGCCGACCGCCTCTTTCAACATCGCGACGGTATATTCCGCGACGACGGTGCGGACGGGCTTTCTGTTCTTGGGCGGCGTGTCGATCACGCTGATGTCGCGAATGCCCGAGAGCGCCATGTGGAGGGTGCGCGGGATCGGGGTCGCGGACATCGACAGCACGTTGATGCTCGTGCGGAGCGCTTTGATCTTCTCCTTATGCTCCACGCCGAAGCGCTGTTCTTCGTCGAGAACGAGTAGACCGACGTCAGCAAACTCCACGTCCTTGCCGAGCAGTCGGTGGGTGCCGACGAGGATCTCGATCGAGCCGTTGCGAACGCCTTTTAAGATCTCCTTCACCTCTTTTTGCGTGCAAAAACGAGTCAGACACGCGCATTTCACCCCAAAAGGCGCGAAGCGCTCGGACGCGGTGCGGTAATGCTGTTCGGCGAGAATGGTCGTGGGCGCCAAAAAGGCGACCTGCTTGCCCGCGAGCACGGTGCGGAAGGCGGCGCGGAGCGCGACCTCGGTCTTGCCGTATCCGACGTCGCCGCAGAGGAGCCTATCCATGACCTTGCCTTTCTCCATATCTTGGCGTATGTCCTCGATCGCGGCGAGCTGCCCTTCGGTCTCCTCGTACGGGAACTTCTCCTCAAAAGCGCGCATCGCCTCTCCGCCCTCGGGATAGACGAAACCCTCGCTCCGCTCACGCTTGGCGTATAGGTCGACGAGGTCGAGCGCCATCTTGCGGATCGACTTTTTCGCCTTCGCCTTCTCCTTTTGGAACTCCTCTTTATTGGGATCGGACAGTTGCGGTTCGGTCTCCGACCCGCTGTAAAGCGTCACCATATCCATCTGCGACACCGGCAGATAGATCTTGTTTTGCCCCGCGTATTGGATCGCGAGATAATCCCCCTCGCCCGCGTAATTCTTGATATGAGTCAGCCCGAGACATCTGCCGATGCCGAAGTCTTCGTGCACGATATAGTCCCCGATCTTAGGGGCGATCAAGGGACGCTTCGGCAGACGGAGCGCCGAGGTCGGCGACAGGAAATCGCCGCTGCCGACGTAGGTCGTCCGCTCGCTTTTGGACACGAACCCGTGCCGCAATTTGGCGGGGACGTACTCGACCGACGAGGCGTGATCGCCCAGCAGCCGTTCGAGCGCCTGCCGTCGCTCCTCGTCCTGCGTGAAGACGAGGACGCGCCGCCCTTCTTGCAGTTCGTCCTCTATGAAGCCGACGAACATATTGGTATTCTTGATATAGTTCGGCAGAGAAGCCGAATTCAGATAAAACGCGCCGCTCCTGCCGCTGATCCTCTCGCTGAAAGAGGACGCACCGACCTGAGGCATCGCGGACAGCGCCCCCATGATCTCCCGCTCCGAGGCGACGGATTCACGGTGCGCGGATAAGACCTCGCCGTCTTCCGATAGGCGATGCACCCTGCCGAAATGGTCGATGAGAAAGCGTGAAAAGCCCTCGAAAATCTTTTTCGGCTCGTCCACAAAGGCGGAATAGCCGCCGAGGTAATCGAAAACGGTGCATAGCCGCTCTTTCACAAAGGGGATCAGATAGGTCAAGCCGCCGTCGGACGGATGCGCCGCGGCGCGCAGGGTCAGATCGGATAGAATCTCGTCGGTGCGGAGCCGCGCGGAGCGATTCTGGAGTTTGCGCGACGCTTCGATGCGACGGAACGCCTCTTTGACGTCCGATTCGTCCAGCAAGAGTTCGCTCGCGGGCGCGAGGGTGAGCTCGTCCGCCTTGCCGATCACGCCGAGAAAATCGGGCGCGTAGATCTTGATACTCTCGACCTCGTCGTATAATATGTCGATCTTGACGGGATTCTCCGCATTGATCGGGAAAACCGAGAGCGCGTCGCCCGATAGGCGAAACTCTCCCTTTTTCGGCGCGGAGATCACGCGATCGTAGCCCGCGTGGACGAGATCGCTAAGCAGTCTCTCTACCGAAACGACCTGCCCGACGGCGATACGCAGCGAACGGGCGCGGAGATCGGCGGGGCGCGGCAAATAGCCGAAGATCGCCTCGACCGTCGTCACGAGCACCCGTGTTTCCCCGTTCAGCACCTTTAACAGCGCGGAGATGCGCGCATAGGAACGTGCGTCCGTGCGCTTGCCCAAAAGGACGTCGCCCTTGGGGGGAAGATAGACCGACGGCGTGCCGTAAGAGGCGATCTCTTCCGCGACCTCGAGGGCGCGGGCTTCGCCGTCCGCTATGTATAAAAGAGGCACGGGCGATGCCGCCGCAAGATGTGCTTTCTGCGGGTCGGATATGCCGAAAACCAGCGACTTTTTGTCGCCGGCGAGTGTGTCGTATATGGTTTTATATATCTCAAACCCTCGTATATAAAGGTTTTCCATCATCCGAATCGGGAGTCAGGCGTTCGTGTTCATCTCCCTCGTGAATGCCTCTACGTCCCCGTCCGCAAGGTACTTTTCGATCCCCGCCGCCGCCTTCTCCGCCGCTTTCGAGAGGAGAGAGGCAGATTCTTTATTCACCTTGTGCAAGACGTATTCCGCAAGATCCTCCCCCGGGTGCGGCTTGCCGATGCCGACCCTGAGGCGCGGCAATTCTCCGCAGAGCGCGGTGATATTGCGCAAGCCGTTGTGGGTGCCTGCGCTGCCCTTCTCGCGGAACCTCGTCACCCCGACGGCAAGGTCAACGTCGTCGAGGACGACCAGGACCTCTTTTGGCTCCGCCTTGTATTTCGCGATCGCGGACTTCACGCATTCGCCCGAAAGGTTCATATAAGTCGTAGGCTTCAAAATGCGGATCTTCTTGCCCGAGACGTTGCCTTCCGCCTCGAAAGCGCGGATCCCCGCGTTCTCGCGGAAAGACAGCCCGAGGCGCTCGGCGAGCGCATCCGCTACCGAAAACCCGACGTTATGATAGGTCCCTTCGTATCGGGCGCCTATGTTTCCGAGTCCCACGACCAACAACATTTTCTCTCCTTCCGCAGGTCATTCCCTGCGTTTTTCCTTGACTTCCTCTCTGACCCGTCCGATCACGAACGCACGGGGCGGAACGTCCCTTGTCACCGTACTTGCGGCGGCGATATAGGCGTCGTCTCCGACGGTCAGCGGCGCGATCAGATTGGTATTCGCACCGATAAACACCCGCTTTCCGACGCGGGTCTCGCGCTTGACCTTGCCGTCGTAATTGGCGAAGACCGTGCCGCATCCGACGTTGGTCTCCGCGCCGACCTCGGCGTCGCCGATATAGGCTAAATGCGCGGCTTTCGCCCCCGCGCCGATGCGGCTCTTTTTCACTTCCACGAAGTCGCCGACGCGCACGCCCTCGCCGAGATACGTCCCCATACGGAGATAGGCAAAGGGTCCTACCGTCGCCCGAGCGCCGACCACGCTGTCGCGGATCACGGAATGCTCGATCCGCGCGCCTTCGCCGATCTCGGCGTTCTCGATCTCGCAGAAACTGCCGATCCGAGCGCCCGCACGAATGCGGCTGTGCCGAATGAGCGCATAAGGCTCGACGGTCGCACCCCGTTCCACCACCGTCGTCGCATCGATCCGCACCGAATCCACGTCGGGGATAATTGCTCCGTTTTGTACGGATAAATCCGCATTTCTTCGGTATAATAACCTTTCGATCGCGCTGAGCGAGGTCGCGTCCGTCAGCCGCCCCGCGAAGGGCGCGACGCATCTCCTTTTCGGGAGAGAGCCGCGGCGAAAGGCTGCTGTGGTGACCAGCCTGCCCCTGCCGATCTCGTAGCCGTCGATCCCGCGTTTCTCCATCTCGCGAAACAGATCGACGAGGTCGGCTTTTCGCACGAGAGGGGTATCGGCGTATAGGATCGCGACGCCGTCCGCGCCTTGCGGATCTATCGCTTCGCTTTCGTCCGTGATCTCACGGTGCGGGATTTCGCCCACGCCGCGTTTCAGCCACTCGTAGGGAGTCAGCCCCGC
This sequence comes from Clostridia bacterium, assembly GCA_017615515.1. GTDB lineage: Bacteria > Bacillota > Clostridia > Christensenellales > CAG-1252 > CAG-1252. The sequence continues at coordinate 4,638 of JAFZZX010000096.1, read as the reverse complement.
GAGAGAGGGCACGTCGGGAAGGTCGTTTATCAGATAAAGAAAGAGCGTATCCATAGTATAAAACTATGCCGCCGCCTTCTCCTCTATTCTATCCTTTGTGGCTGTCCTTCAATCCGACGATCAGGTTGTATTCGCCCTTGCGGTTCTTCATATAGTAGCCGAGGCGCATGAACTGGAAGCGGTCGTAGGCTTTCGCCTCTCCGAGGAAAGGCTCCGCCTTCCCCTGATAGACCGTCTTCGTGATGGGATTCAGCCTCTCGCCGAAGTCCCTGCCATCCTCGACGTCGTCCAAGAGGTAGTCGTAGTCGTTGATCGTGATGTCCAAAGCGTCCGCGGGAGCCCAATGCAATACGCCCTTGACCTTGATGCCCGCATTCGCGCCGCCCGACATACTGTCCTCGATATACTCGCAATTGACGGCGGTCACGTTGCCCGCGTCGTCGGTCTCGTGCGACAGATATTTAATGATGTACGCACCCTTTAATCGCACCATGCCGTCCGGTTTCAGGCGGTGATACTTCGGGGGCGGATCGAGCGAAAAGTCGGTCTTCTCGATGTAGATCTCGGGGGTCAGCGTGACGGCGTGCGTGCCCGCGTTCTCAGCGGTCGGATTGTTCTCAATCTCGACGGTCACGGGCGCGGTGAGGTTCACGATGCGGAGCTTCAGCGGCTCCTTGACCACCATCACGCGGGTCGCGTTCGCATTGAGATTCTCCCTGACGCAATGTTCCAACAGCGCGGATTCGACCATCGAATTGCTCTTCGCGACGCCGATGCGGTCGCAGAAATCGAGGAGCGCCTCGGGCGGATAACCCCTCTCGCGCATTCCCGAGAGGGTCGGCATACGGGGATCGTCCCAGCCTTCGACCACGCCCGTGTCGACGAGGCGCTTTAAGTAGCGCTTGCTCATGATCGTGCGGGTCAGCCCCAGACGCGCGAACTCGATCTGACGCGGATTGTCGCCGAAACCGCAGTTGTATTTGACCCAATCGTAGAGCGGGCGATGATCCTCGAATTCGAGGGTGCAGATCGAGTGCGTGATGCCCTCGATGCAGTCGCTGATCGGATGCGCGAAGTCGTACATCGGATAAATGCACCACTTGCCCCCCGTGCGGTGATGGGTCGCGCGGAGTACGCGGTAAAGGATCGGGTCGCGCATATTGATATTCGGGCTCGCCATGTCGATCTTGGCGCGCAAGACCTTCTCGCCGTCTGCGAATTCGCCGTTCTTCATGCCTTCGAACAGGCTCAGGTTCTCCTCGACAGAGCGATTTCGCGAGGGACTCTCGACGCCGGGTTCGGTCAGCGTGCCGCGGTTTTTCGTGATCTCCTCTGCGCTCATATCACAAACGTACGCCTTGCCGTCCCTTATGAGTTTCAGCGCGTATTCGAACATTTGATCGAAGTAGTCGCTGGCGTAGAGTTCGCGATCCCAAGTGAAGCCGAGCCACTTGATGTCCTCTTTGATGCTGTTCACGTACTCGACGTCTTCCTTGGTCGGGTTGGTGTCGTCGAAGCGGAGGTTGCATTCGCCGTGATACTTCCTTTTGACCCCGAAATTGATCGCGAGGGATTTCGCGTGACCGACGTGCAGATAGCCGTTCGGCTCCGGGGGGAAGCGGGTCACGATCTTACTGACCTTGCCCGCGGCGAGTTCGCTGTCGATGATCTCTTCGATAAAATTCGTACTTTCCATTACATTATATCCTTTTGCGGCGTATATTTCCGCTTTTTACTTAATCGTCACTCGTGGTTTCACGCTTTCTGCGCATCCGCAATCCGAATTGGAGAGATGCTCGGCTACGCGCAATCAAGCCTCCTTTCTCTCCTCACTTTGTTCGGGATGGGTGTATTATTCGGAGCGAAGCGACCCACAATTCCTAATTCCTAATTCCTAATCGGAAAGACGCTCGCTTCAAGACAACCCGTCTATAACGCCGTCCTCGTTGATCGTCATTTTGTATGCGTTGGGTTCCTTGGGAAGGCCCGGCATCAGCATCACCGAACCGCACTCCACCACGACGAACCCCGCGCCGCCTCTGACCGTCACGTCGGTGACCGGGAAGGTAAATCCCGTCGGGCGCCCCAAGGCCTTTTGGTCGGGAGAGAGGGAATATTGCGTCTTCGCGATGCAGACGGGGAAAGAGCCGAAGCCCTGCTCTTCCGCCGCGGCAAGTTTCGCCGCCGCGAGATCGGAGAACGTGACTTCCGCCGCGCCGTAGACGCGCTTTGCGACCTTCTCGATCTTCACTTTCAGAGGATCGGTCAGCTCGTACGCGTAGCGAAGGGTGTAGTCCTTTTCGCTCGCCGCGAGCACCTCTTTCGCGAGGGCCGTAGCCCCTACGCCCCCCTTGAGGAAGCATTCGTTCACGACCGCCTTGACCCCTCTGTCCGCGCAGTATTTTTGCACGAACGCGATCTCCTTATCGGTGTCGGTCGCGAACTTGTTGATCGAGACGACGAGGGGCACGCCGAAAACGCCCGTCAGGTTGTCTATATGCGCGCCGAGGTTCACGATGCCCTTTTCGAGCGCCGCGAGATCCTCGCCCGTCAACTGCGTTTTATCCACGCCGCCGTTGTATTTGAGAGCGCGCACCGTCGCAACGAGCACGACCGCCGCGGGCTTCAGTCCCGCCTTGCGACACTTGATGTCGAGGAACTTCTCCGCGCCGAGATCCGCGCCGAATCCCGCCTCGGTCACCGTGACGTCGGAGAGGGACAGAGCCGTCTTGGTCGCGATCACGCTATTGCAACCGTGCGCGATATTCGCAAAGGGTCCGCCGTGAATCAGCGCGGGCGTGCCGCCGATGGTCTGCACGAGATTGGGCTTGATCGCGTCCTTCAAGAGGATCGCCATCGCCTCTTCCGCGCCGAGGTCGCCCGCCGTGACCGCCTTGCCCGCCTCGTCGTAACCGACTATGATCGCGGCAAGCCGACGCTTGAGGTCGGTCATATTCTCCGCGAGGCACAGCGTGGTCATCACTTCGGACGCCGCCGTGATGTCGAATCCGCCCTCGTGCGGTTCGCCGTCCGCGCCGCCCTTGGCGCACAGAACGATCTTTCGGAGCGAGCGCTCGTTCATATCCATCGCGCGACGGAAGGAGATCCTCTCTATCCCGAGCTCGTTGCCGAACTTGATATGATTGTCGATCAGCGCCGCGAGCAGGTTATTCGCCGCCGTGATCGCGTGCAAGTCGCCCGTAAAATGCAGGTTGATGTCTTCCATCGGCAGGACTTGGCTGTAGCCACCGCCCGTCGCGCCGCCCTTGATGCCGAAAACCGGTCCGAGAGACGGCTCGCGAAGCGCCAAACAACATTTCTTGCCCATCAGGGTAAAGGCGTCCGCCAGCCCGATGGACACCGTGGTCTTGCCCTCGCCGAGCGGGGTCGGGTTGATCGCCGTCACGAGGATCAATTTGCCTTTCGCCGCCGCGGGCTTCCTCGCGACCTTCGCCTTGTACTTGCCGTACTGCTCGATCTCCTCTTCCGTCAGTCCGAGTTTCGCCGCGATCTCGCCGATCGGGCGCAGCGTGGATTCCCTTGCTATCTCGATGTCGCTCTTCATCTGTGTCCTCCGCATGCCGAGGGGAAAGTGATCTCCTCGCTCTTTATCGTCATACCGTCCGCCGACTCCGTAAAGCCGAACTTCATAAAATAATCGCTCTTGTACGCCACCCGAAAGAGGGGCAAACTGCGCGTATAGGCGTCCATCACCGCACGGGTCAGGAAGTCGCCGAAGCCACAGCCGCGCCGATCGGGCGTCACGTAGACCGCCTCCAAGACCGCCGTATCGGGGGCGAAGGAAACGCGCGCCGCGCCGATCATCCTCTCGTCCTCGTAAAGCGCCACGTCCACCCCCGAAGCGCAAGAAAGCTCCACCCCTTCGGAGCGGAGAAACGCCTCGCAAGATTCGTCGATCACGGGCTTTACGTGCAGCATAAAGAGCTCCCTACAATATAATAAAATTATTATAATAAGTTGTATTGGGTTTGTCAAGCGGAGCGTTTCGTGCGCGCCGGCGCCCAGAGCGAGCGAAGTCGAGCGTCTTTCTAATTATGAATTATGAATTAGGAATTAGGAATTGTGGATCTTTGATGTATTGCCTGCAATCAGCAAAGATCCGCGCGTTAGCGCTAAAGCGAGCGAAGCCGAGCGTCTCATAAATTAGGAATTAGGAATTGTGAATTATGAATTGTGGGTCGCTTCGCTCCGAAAAATTATCCTTGTAATCGGAGCGACACAAAACAAACAAGGCGGCGAAGAAGGGGGTAGAGGCAAGCGCTCTCCGACGAAACGCATATGAGCGTACTCCTTGTACGTGATTATGCGGTGAGAAGGCAGTTAGCAAAGCTCATGCCCTCTGATTCGCCGCCGCATAAAAAGCGCGGTTTTAGTGTATTCGCGCCGCTACTTGCCGCCGCATAAAAGCAAAAAAACGGCGCGGTTCCTTTCAAAACTGCGCCGTTTTAGTAACTTCAGAATAGACAAGTTCGAAATCGTAAGGATTTCTTGGTTTGGATTTTTAACCCTTCCGAAGGGGATATTTTGAGGCATATCTGCCGATCGATCCGAGGATCGAACTAGACTTAAAGCTACACTTGTCGTAGCTCCTTAAAAGGAGGTGATCCAGCCGCACCT
>JAFZZX010000095.1 GCA_017615515.1 Clostridia bacterium | reverse complement strand
CCACGATCGATAAATCCGCTTCTGTGACCATCGTGAATCTCGGCGCGCCCGCGCTCTCGGTCAGCGGCAAGAATGTCACGTGGTCTGCCGTGTCCAATGCGAAGGAGTACGCGATCAGGGTCAATAGCGGGAGTTGGAGCTATCAAACGGGTACGACTTATGCTCTCGCCTCCCAGGCGGGATCGTACACGGTCAAAGTCAAAGCGGTGAACCGCAGCGACGACACCGTACTCGACAGCTCCGAAAGCTCGATCACCTATACGACCAAGACCGTGACCCTTTCTAATATTTCGGTATCGGGTTCGACGGCGACCTGGTCCGCTACGGCATATAAGACCTATCTGAAGGTCGGATCGGGGAGCTACGCCGCGACGACTGCGACTTCCTATACGCCCACTTCGGAAGGTACGTTTGCGATCAAAGTAAAAGCGGAAGGCGGCTGGGACGCTTCGAGCAATATCTATTATTATGCATCCGCCGCGATCGAGAAGTCCGCCAGCGTTACGCTCGCGACTCTCGCAAAGCCCACCTTGACCACCAATTCCAAGGGAGTCACTTGGGCTGCCGTGTCGAATGCGTCTACCTATTCGGTCAAGGTAGATAACGGAAGTTATAAGAACCAATCGGACAAGAGCGTCGCATTCTCGACCTCTGTCGGAACGCATACCGTGTACGTCAAAGCGATCGCTGCGGCGAATAGCGGTTATCAAGACAGCGCCGCCGCGTCCTTTACCTACGAGACCAAGCAAACTTCGTTCTCCTTCCTCACGTCGTCCGCCACTCGAGTGACGTGGGCATATACCGGACTGAAAGCCCAGTATTCGACGAACGGCGGTTCTTCCTTTACCGATACTACCCTCACGGGTTACACGGCGACGGCAACGGGGTCGGTTTCCTTCCGTGCGGTCGGCGGATGGGACGCGGCGGGCGCCGTCTTTTACAACGGCACGACGTCGGCTCAGTCCAAGAGCTTTACGTTGCCCGGTTTGTGCATCGCCAATAACTTCGAAGGCAGCGTCAGCGGTTGGACGAAAGAGGTGTATAACACTTCATGGGCGACGAGCAACAATATCGTGATCAGTTCTGTGACCGATGCGTACGGCGCGGGTTCTGCGATCAAGTTCAAAACCTGGCTCAACGGTATGGCGTATCGTATCGGATACCAATTCGGCGATTTGCCCGCTTCTTATAAGTCGCTCAGTTTTGACGTCAAATTGAACGACGTCGATGCGAGCGGCACCTCGCTTCGTTTCCAAGATTCGGCGAGCGGCACCTACGTCGACTATAAGCTATCCAACCTCAGCTTGTCGCCCGGCATTTGGTATCACGTTAAGGTCGGATTCGAGGACTCCAATTTGATCATCAATTCCGGCGGTTCGGAATACACCGCGCCCAAAGCCAAAAAACTACTTGGCGAAAAGTCCTTCTATGAGAAGATCAAGGCGCTCGACAAAATGTATATCACCGTGAAAGGTTCGACGAGCAACGGCGTGAGTGTACAGACCTATTTCGATAACTTCCAATTCTCTACCGAGACTTGCAGTTCCGCAAGCAAAACGGCGATCAATCCGATCGAGCTGACTTATACCGACGGAACTGTCGATTCGGAATACACGAACAGCAAGTGGAAGCAATATGAGTACAAGAACAATGGGTACTCCGCCACGAACATGAAGTTGAAGATAGAAAACGCGGAAGGCGACAAGGTGCTCAGCTTGTATGCGGGTTACAGCACCTATAAGATCACCTACAACGAGGGCGGGTCGAGCCTCGGGACCTTTAACCATTTCGCGATCGATCTCGGATGCGAAAGCGCGGCTACGGTCAAATATCGTATTGAACTCGTCTGCAAGGACGGATCCGTGATCTATGCTGCGGGTGGCGCCGAAACGATGGCGACCATCGCTTCTCCCGCAGGAAACGCGGGGCTCAAGACCCTAACTTTCAATTTCGCGGCAAAGGAGATCAAATCCATCACGATCTACGCGTCGGCGGGGAATGGGAACGGGCACCTCTTTATGGATAACCTGACCCTCTCGAAACTATCGTAAACGATCCGCGAAAAGCGGCTTGAATAACAAGAAAAAGGACTACGAAACTATGGCAAAAATCATCGGCGAAAATCTCCCTAACATTCCCTGGCAGGAGCCCAAGGGAAACGAGCATATCTGGCGCTATAACAACAATCCGATCATTTCACGCAATCCGATCGAAAACGTGACGCGCGTATTCAACAGCGCGGTCGTTCCTTTCAAGGGCGGATTTGCGGGCGTCTTCCGCGCGGAGACGAATAACGGGATCCCTTATCTGTATTTCGGCAAAAGCGAGGACGGCGTGCATTTCACCTTTTCCAAGGAACGCATCGTCTTCCATACGAAAGAGGGCGGGGCGTACAAGTTCGAGTATGCCTACGACCCGCGCGTCGTCAAGGTCGACGACGTCTACTACGTGATCTGGTGCGACGGTCAGCACGGACTTCCCGTGCTTGCGCTCGGCAAAACGACGGATTTCGAGCGTTTTGAACTCGTTTCGCATCCCTTCCTTCCGTTCAACAGGAACGGCGTCCTTTTCCCGCGCAAGATCGACGGCAAGTATTATCTGCTGTCCCGTCCGTCGGACAATGGTCACACCCCCTTCGGAGACATCTATCTCTCCGAATCGCCCGATCTCGTTTACTGGGGCAATCACACGCGTTTGATGCAACGCGGTTACGAATGGTGGCAAGGGCTCAAAATCGGCGCCGGGTGCGCTCCGATCGAGACGACCGAAGGCTGGCTCCTCTTCTATCACGGTGCGACGCAGACCTGCAACGGATTCGTCTACAGTATGGGCGGTGTGATCCTCGACAAGGAAGACCCGCGTAAGGTCAAATATCGTTGCGGCAACTTCCTGTTGACCCCCGAAACCGAGTACGAAACCGTTGGGTTCGTTCCCAACGTCATATTCCCGTGTTCGGCTCTTACCGACGCCGCTACGGGCAGGATCGCGATCTACTACGGCGGCGCGGACACATATGTGGGTCTCGCGTTTACCACTATTGACAGGATCATTGATTATATTGTAAAATATTCAAGATAAGGGTTTTTATAAGTCGGCAATTCGTTATCGGCTGAAAAATGCAAGGAGAGAGGTTCGGAGAGAACGGTTTGAAAAATGAATAAGAAATTGATCATCGACAGTTTAAGTCCCCTGAACGACATCGGAAATCGAACGAGGAAATCCAAGTATTTGATCTTGATGATCATTCCCGCGATCATCTTTTATGTGATCTTCTGTTATTTCCCGATGTACGGCATCATTATCGCATTTAAGGATTACGACCTAGGCGGCGAGATCCTCACCAGTCCTTGGATCGGATTCGATAACTTCCGAAGCATTTTCAGTTTCCCGAAGTTTTGGTCCGCTCTGAAAAACACCGTTATCATCGGTGTGTCCAAGCTCTTGATCAGCTTTGTCGCCGCGATCTTGATGGCACTCCTCATCAACGAGATCCGTCTTCGCGTTTTCAAAAAGACCTTCCAAACCGTCGTTACCTTCCCACACTTCCTATCCTGGGTCATCGTGGCGGGATTGGTACTCAACATTTTCGGTCCCGCGGGCATCATAGACTCGATCGCACAAGCGGTGAACGGGGGCGAGAGTATAGAGCTGACGCACGATCCTGATTTCTTCTTGCCGATGATATTCAGTACCGACGTATGGAAAGAGGCGGGTTGGAGCAGTATTATCTACCTAGCTACGATGGCGGGTATCTCTCCAGAACTCTACGAAGCGGCGGACATCGACGGCGCCACTCGTTTCCAAAAGTTATGGCATATCACGCTCCCCGCGATCAAGCCGACGGCGATCCTTCTTTTGATCCTTTCGATCGGCGGCATTCTCTCGGCGGGCTTCGACCAAATCTATAATATGTATAACTCTGCCGTGATCGATGCGGGCGTCGCGGATATTCTCGATACCTATATTTATCGTTCCACGATCCAACAGGGCGGTCTGTTCCCGGGTGAAGGCGCCGCGGTCGGCTTATTCAAGTCGGTCGTTTCCTTCATCTTGGTGATCATGGTGGATAGGATCGCGAAACTCAGCGGAGAGAGGGGGATCATATGAGAAAGTTCAAAGACATCGACTATTTGCCTCTTCGTCCGAAGGGCGGCACCTTCGACAGCAAGGTCGGCACGCTCGACTGGGTGCTTTTCGCTTTACTGTTCATCTATGGGTTGATCATCATTTATCCTTTCTACAACGCTTTTTTGATCTCCATTTCGCCGGAAGAGGTGTATAATTCCACCCCCTTCCTGCTTTATCCCAAAGCGGTCACGTGGAGTAACTATGCGACTGTTTTTGCCGATCAGGAGTTCTGGAACGGATTTAAGATCACGTTGATCCTACTCTTCGTCGGTACGGCGTATCAATTGTTCTTTACGGTCATCACGGGTTACGCTCTTTCGCGTAATAAGTGGGTCGGCAAAAACCTTGTGATGAACATGATCCTCGTTACGATGTTCTTCGGCGGTGGCTTGATCCCGTATATGGCGCTGATCTACAGCCTCGGGCTGAATAACTCGCTGGCGGTACTTATCATTCCCGGTGCGATCGACACCTACAATATGCTATTGATGCGTAACTATTTCGCGTCGCTTCCGCCCGATCTCGAAGAGTCGGCGAAGATCGACGGCGCAAACGATATACAGATCTTCTATAAGGTCTATCTTCCGATGTCGCTCCCGATGCTGGCGACGGTCGGTTTGTTCTTTGCGGTCGGTAACTGGAACAGTTGGTACAACGCGATGCTCTTTATCAATAAGCCCGAACTGCGTCCCTTACAGTACGTGCTTCAGCTCAAGATCACGCAAGCCTCTTCGCAGGTGGACAACCTCGTCATCGACGACAAGTTTTCTGCCGAAGGTCTCAAGATGGCGTCCGTGTTCTTCACGATCGTGCCGATGATGTGTTTTTACCCCTTCTTGCAAAAGTTCTTCGTCAAGGGCTTAGTGGTAGGGGCTATTAAAGGATAAAAGTAAAAGGATTTTAGGAGGTAACTATGAAAAAGATCTTGGCTATCCTGGTGTTGGTTTGCGTTCTCTGCGGTTGCTTGGCGGGATTCGCCGCTTGCAAGAAGAGCGCGAGAGCGGACGACGTGATCTATATTCGAAACCTGTATTTCGGCACTTGGTCTGACTTTGACGACGAATGCACGAAGTGGATCGAAGAGAAGTTCGGCGTCAGATTCACCGACCCCGCAAACGACGTGAAACCCGCGTCCTACGATTTCAGCAACTGGACGTCGCAGGTGAACAGCGACTTGATGGGCGATCTCCCCGACGTGTTCGAGGCGGATATTGACAGTTACAACTTCAGCAGCACCTACGCCAGATGGGCAGGTAAGAAGATCAAAGCGTTGCCTGATGAAGTCTTCAACGTGAACGGCAGGTGGAAATATCTTGCCAAGATGCTGAATAACTACTCCGACCTCGAGTATCTCAAGATCGACGGAAAGCTATACGGCATCCCTCTCGCGAGAAACGTCAAGGAGTCCGACGTGCCTTTCGCTCCCTTTACTTACGTCTATCGCAGAGACGTTGCAAAACAACTTCACGTTTATCAGGAGGATGACGTCTACACGTGGGAGCAATTCTTGAATCTCTTGGATGCCTTTGATTCCTATGAGCCTTTCAGCAAGTACGGCGCGATCGGCGACTCCGAATGGGCATATCCTTCCATCATGAACTTCTACAAGACTGCGTCGCATTGCTTTGCGACCGAGAACGGTCAGATCGTCAATAACTATATGACCGACCAGTATAAGACGGGTGTGAACGAGATCAGGAACAATCTCTCGAAATACTATCTGAATAAACAGATCGACTATTCGCAACAGCAGAACATGGTCAAGGAAGAGTACGTTTCCAAGCAGCATATCGGCGTCTTCTACGAGAACTTGACGATGTCCAACTACCTGAAGATCCTTGAAAAGTACAATTATGATGAGGACAAAGCCGCATTTATGAAGGTCATGGGTCCGGACGACAAATACGCCCTTGAGGAGCAGGAACAATGGTTCTCGATGAGCCTTATCAACGCTGACGTTTCGGATAAGAAACTTGAGAGCATTCTCGATATTATGGATTGGCTCCTTTCGGAAGAAGGTACGCAAATGGCTCTCTATGGCATCGAAGGACAGGATTATGAGATCGTGAACGGGGAGGTCTCCTTGATTGATTCCGTCGGTTCTCTGTGGCGTAAGGGTAGGGATGGCGAATACACCGCTTCTGCGGCGAATAACGGCGCTCGTTACCTGCGCTATATGGTCACGCTCGGTAACGACCTCGTCGATAAAGACCCGATCATTCACGGTTCCGCGCAGAAGAAACAGACCTACGACATTATCCAAAAGTGGACGACAGATATGATGACGGCATACAATTCCTCTAAACTCCGTATTCTCGGCGAAGATCCGCAGGTCAAGTGGATGAAAACGCCCGTGAAGGAGAGGAACGTCTCTTCGTTGCTGTCCGAAGCCAATACGACGGTCATGAACTATACCT
>JAFZZX010000094.1 GCA_017615515.1 Clostridia bacterium | reverse complement strand
GACGCGCACGTAGATCATCGCCTGAAGCTCGATCTCCTTATTCGCATAGGCGAGTTTCGCCTCGTCCACGCTCATGAAGTATCTGCCTTCGCCCTTTGCACCCTCCTTGACGATGGTCAAGTAGTAGCTGCCGAGGATCATATCCTGCGTCGGGGTCATGACGGGCTTGCCGTCCGAGAGTTTCAGGATGTTGTTGGTCGCGAGCATCAAGAAACGCGCCTCTGCCTGCGCCTCGATCGAGAGGGGTACGTGTACGGCCATTTGGTCGCCGTCGAAGTCCGCGTTGAACGCGCCGCAAACGAGGGGGTGGAGCTTGATCGCTCTGCCTTCCACGAGGACGGGCTCGAACGCCTGAATGCCCAGGCGGTGCAAGGTCGGCGCGCGGTTCAAGAGGACGGGATGATCCTTGATGATGTCTTCGAGGACGTCCCACACTTCGTTGCGAGCACGCTCGACGAAACGCTTGGCGGTCTTGATGTTATTGCAGATATTCCTATCCACGAGCTCCTTCATCACGAAAGGCTTGAAGAGCTCGAGCGCCATCTCTTTGGGGAGACCGCATTGATAGAGTTTGAGTTCCGGTCCGACGACGATAACCGAACGTCCGGAATAGTCCACGCGCTTACCGAGCAGGTTCTGACGGAAACGACCCTGCTTACCGCGCAGCATCGAGGTCAACGACTTCAAGTCGCGGTTCTTGCCCGCGTTATTGGACTTCGCCGCCTTGGTGCCGTCGATCAGCTCGTCGACGCCGTTCTGGACGAGACGCTTCTCGTTGCGGAGCATCTGATCCACCGCGCCCGATTGCAAGAAGCTCTTGAGGCGCTTATTTCTGCGAATGACCTTCAGATACAGATCATTCAGGTCGCTGGTCGCGTATCTGCCGCCGTCAAGGGGCACCATCGGGCGCAGATCGGGCGGGAGCACGGGGAGTGCCTCGAGGATCATCCATTCGGGTCTGCTCTCGGACTCCTTGAAGGCTTCGAGGATCTCGAGACGCTTCGCGAGGTCGAGTTTCTTGGAAGACAGCGCGCTGTCCTTGTCCTCGCCGCGCTTCAGGCTCGTCTTGCCCCTTTGATCGCTCTTCTTCGCGGCTTCCTTTTCCGCCGACTCTTTCTCCGAGATCTGCGTGCGGAGAGCCGCGATCTCCTTGTCGAGATCGATCGCGACCAAAAGTTCCTTGATCGCTTCGGCGCCCATGCCGACGCGGAACCCGTCTTCGCCGAACTCCGCGACTTTCTTTTCGTATTCTTCGTTGCTGAGAACGGTCTTCACTTCGAGGTCGGATCTGCCCTTATCCAGGACGACGTAGCTCGAATAGTAAACCACGCGCTCAACCTCTTTCGGACCCATTTGCAGAATGGTCGCGATGCGGCTGGGCGTACCCTTCAAGAACCAAATGTGGGTAACGGGCGTGGCGAGTTCGATATGTCCCATTCTCTCACGACGCACCTTTGTTTGCTCGACTTTGACGCCGCAACGATCGCAGACCACGCCCTTATGGCGGATCCTCTTGTACTTACCGCAGGCGCATTCCCAGTCCTTGATCGGTCCGAAGATCTTTTGGCAGAAAAGACCGTCGGGATCCGGCTTCTGGGTCCTGTAGTTGATGGTATCGGGTTTGGTGACTTCACCGTTGGACCACTCCCTGATCTTTTCGGGAGAGGCAAGTCCTATCTTGATTGATGCAAAATTGTTGATTTCAAACATGATTCATTTCCCCCATTAAAAGATGTCGCCGCCGTCGTCGTCGCCATCGGCATTGTCGCTGTTGCCGCCGAAGAAGTTCGCGATGTCCTCGTCTTCACTCGCGGTGTCAAAAGGACTGTCTTGATCGTCTTCACCGACGGTGTCCTCCGTCGTAGCGAAGATGTCCACTTCCTTCTTCTCGGTGGGTTCGTTGAACAGATCGGTCGGCATCACGTCTTCGACGGTATCGGGGATCTCTTGATCGTTGTCGCCGAGGGCGCGGATGTCGAGACCGAGCGAGCGCATTTCACGCACGAGCACGCGGAAGGATTCCGGAATGCCGGGCTCGCTGATATTCGTGCCCTTCGTGATGGAAGCGTACGCCTTCTCTCTGCCGTTGACGTCGTCCGACTTCACGGTCAACATCTCCTGCAAGATATTCGCGGCGCCGTACGCCTCGATCGCCCAAACTTCCATTTCGCCGAGACGCTGTCCGCCGAACTTGGCTTTACCGCCGAGCGGCTGTTGCGTGACGAGGGAGTAGGAACCGGTGCTTCTCGCGTGGATCTTGTCGTCCACGAGGTGGGCGAGCTTCAGATAATACATATAGCCGATCGTGACCCTATTCTCAAACGGCTCGCCGGTACGACCGTCGTAGAGTTGCACCTTGCCGTCTGCGGGGAATCCGTTTTTGACCAAGAGTTCCTTGATCTCGGACTCTTCCGCGCCGTCGAAGACGGGGGTGGAGATCTTCCAGCCGAGCATCTTCGCGACGAGACCCAAGTGGACCTCGAGCACCTGTCCGATATTCATACGGGACGGAACGCCGAGGGGGTTCAACACGATCTGGAGCGGGGTGCCGTCCGCGAGGAAGGGCATATCCACCTTGGGGAGAACGCGAGACACGACGCCCTTATTGCCGTGGCGTCCCGCCATCTTGTCACCGACCGAGATCTTACGCTTCTGCGCGATATAGACGCGAACGAGCTTATTGATACCCGCGGAGAGATCCGCCTTGTTCGCCTTGGTAAAGACCTTGACGTCCACGACCACGCCGTATTCGCCGTGCGGAACGACCAAGGACACGTCTCTGACCTCTCTCGCCTTGTCGCCGAAGATGCTGCGGAGCAACCTCTCTTCGGGAGTGGGATCGGTCTCGCCCTTGGGCGCGACTTTACCGACCAAGATGTCGCCCGCGCGCACTTCCGCGCCGATACGAATGATACCGTCTTCGTCCAGATCCTTCAGCATATCTTCGCTGCGGTTCGGGATGTCGCGGGTGATCTCTTCGTCGCCGAGCTTGGTCGTGCGAGCCTCGGTGTCGTAGGTACAGATGTGAATGCTCGTAAAGACGTCGTCTTTCACGAGTTCGTCGCTGATCAGGACTGCGTCTTCGTAGTTGTAGCCTTCCCAGGTCATAAAGCCGATCAAGATGTTGCGACCGAGCGCGAGTTCGCCGTTCTGCGTCGCGGGGCCGTCGGCGAGCACCTCGCCCTTCTTGACCTTTTGACCGACCTTAACGACCGGCTTTTGGTTGATACACGTCTCGTGGTTGGAACGCTGGAACTTCTGCAGTTCGTAGGTCTTCACGTTGTCCTCGCCCACCACGGTGATCTTGTCGCCGCTGACCGAGGTCACGACGCCGTCGAAGTCGGAGAGGATCACGATGCCGCTGTCGTGCGCGATCTTGTACTCGATGCCCGTGCCGACGATCGGCGCTTCGGGGCGAACGAGAGGCACCGCCTGACGTTGCATGTTACTGCCCATCAAGGCGCGGTTCGTATCGTCGTTCTCAAGGAAGGGGATCAGGGACGCCGCGACCGAAACGAGCTGCTTGGGGGAGATGTCGAGGTAATCGACCTTGCTCGCCTCCACGTTGCGGATCTCTTCGGAGATACGGCAGGAGACCACTTTGTTTTGCAGTCTGCCGTCCTCGCCGATGGGTTCGGTGGCTTGTCCGATGATGTAGTTGTCCTCTTCGTCGGCGGTCATGTAGACCACTTCGTCGGTCACGATGCCGGTCGCCTTGTCGATCTTCCTGTACGGAGTCTCGATGAAGCCGTATTCGTTGACGCGAGCGTAGGTGGACAGCGAAGAGATCAAGCCGATGTTCTGACCTTCGGGGGTCTCCACCGGGCAGAGTCTGCCGTAGTGGGAGTGGTGCACGTCGCGCACTTCCATACCCGCTCTCTCGCGGTTCAAGCCGCCGGGGCCGAGGGCGGAGAGCTTTCTCTTGTGGGTCAGTTCGGCGATCGGGTTCTCCTGATCCATGAACTGGGACAGTTGCGCGCTGTTAAAGAACTCCTTGATCTTCGCGGTGACGGGTTTCACGTTGATAAACTTCTTGATCTCCGCTTCGTCCGCGTTGGTGGTGTTCATCTTCTCGATGATCTGACGCTCCATATTCTGGAAGCCCTTACGCATCTCGTGCTGCAAAAGTTCGCCGACCGCACGCACGCGACGATTCGCGAGGTGGTCGATGTTGTCGTACACGCCGATGCCGTGCGGCAGACCGAGGTTGTAGTTCACGATCGCGACGATGTCGTCCTCACAGATCTGACGGGAGACGAGCGACGCCAGGTTGTCGACGACCGCCTGCTCCTTCTCCTCTTCGGTCGTGAGACCCTCAAAAAGCTTCATCAGGGTCGGACGATGCACGAGCTCCTTGACGCCGAGCTCCTTGGGATCTCTCGAGATGTACGCCGCGAGGTTCACGGTGTTGTTGCCGATGATCTTGACCGACTCGCCGTCCTTACCGAGGACGTAGACGTAGTTGATACCGCCATTCTGCAGTTCCCACGCCTTGTCGATGGTCAAGACTTCGCCCTTCTCCGCGAGGATCTCGCCGTACTCGTCCGTGACGTCCGCGGCGAGGGTCTTGTCCGCGATACGGGTCGCGAGGCAGAGCTTCTTGTTATACTTGTATCTGCCGACGCGGGAAATATCGTAACGCTTCTTGTCGTAGAAGATGCCGGGGATATTCGCCGCGACGCCTTCGTCGGTGATGATCTCACCGTTCTTGATGGTCTTGTAGAGCTCCTTCTTCGGATTCTCGCGATCGGCGTCGGAGTCCTTGCCGATGGTCGCGACCATATCGTCGCCGAAGATCGAGAGCAGTTTCTCATCCTCTTCGAGACCGATCGAGCGGAGCATCAGGGACGAGGTGACCTTCTTTTTGCGGTCGACCTTGACGTACAAAACGCCGGAAGAATCCTG
>JAFZZX010000010.1 GCA_017615515.1 Clostridia bacterium | reverse complement strand
CGTCTCGAGGAACTCAATAATAAATTGATGGCTCTCTCCGAAGCGATCGTCGGGAACGAAAGCGACATCGAGCGCTCCAATATCGAAGTGTTCGACGTGTTCGGCAGATTGTCAGACGTCAAGTCCTCGCTGGCGGGATTACACGCGGAAGCGGGATCCCTGCGGAAAAGGATAGCTTCTCTGGATCTCGGGATCAAGGCATCTGCGATGATCCTCGAAAGAGAAGAGGCGAATAAGGCAGCGTCGGACGAAAAGGTCGCCTCTTTGACCAAGAAGAAAGCGGCTATTCGCGAAAAACGCGCCTTGCTGTCGGGTGAATACAACGAACTCAAGCAAACGCTGTATGTTGCAAATCGCTCCTTAGAGGCGATGAATGCCGAATACGCGGGCAAAGAAGGGCGCGTTCACGCCCTGGCGGAGATGGTCGGGCAACACGACTCGTATCAACCTTCCGTCAAATTACTCCTAAACGACGCGGCGAAAGATCCCGAACTTGCCGGACACATCGAGGGCGTGGTCGGTCAACTCATCAAAGTCCCCAAGGAATACGAAGTTGCGATCGAGGCGGCGCTCGGCGCTTCCGTCCAGCACATCGTCACCCCCACGGACACCGACGCCGTGTATATCGTCAACTATCTAAAGAGGAACGAATACGGCATCGCGACGATGATCCCCGCCAATAAGGCTCGTCCGCAGAATCTTGCGTACGAGTATCGCGGCGTACTGGATATGGAAGGAGCGATCGGCATCTGCTCGGATCTCATCAAATACGACGCGCGCCACTACGAAGTCATCGCACAATTGCTCGGCAGGACCGTTATCGCCGAAGATCTCGAATGCGCTCGCAGAATGGCGGATCGCTACGATTACGGCGTCAAGATCGTGACCCTCGACGGAGACATCATCGACCCGAGAAGGACGATCACCGGCGGTAGCAGAAAGCAAAAGACCGCGCTCCACCTCAGCAAAGAAAGGGAGCTTTCAGACGCGCAGGCGGAACTGAAGGATCTCTTCGTCAAGAAGGAAAATCTCCGCAAAGAAGTCGAAGAAAAAGAGCGCACCGCAAAATCCATCGAAGATCAGATCTATTCTATGCGCGACGATCTGCAAGCCATCGATCTCGACGTCGCAACCGAGACCGAAAGGATCGCCACGAGCGAAAAGTTGATCGCGGAGACCAACGAGCGCATGACCGCCGACCAAAAGGAATACGACGAACTGACCGCACGCCTCGCCTCGATCAGCAAGGAGATCATTCAAAACGAAGATCTCAATCTGGACATCGAGGGCAAGAAAGCGTCCGCAGAAGGACAAGCGCAAGCGTCCAAACAAGACATCGAGAATATGCGTAAAATGCGCGATTCTCTGAGCTCCGCCGTGACCAACGCGCAAGTGGCCGCCTCCTCGCTCAAACTCGAGATCACCCGCATCGAAGAGGACGTCAAGCGGTTGCAGGAACAGAAGTCCATTTACGACAGAGATATCTCCGAAAAGCGTCACAATGCCGAGAAAGTTAAAGCGGATCTCGACCAAGAGAAGTCTTCTGCGCCTGCTTTGCAGTTTTCCAAGAGCGAGCAAGATCGTCTGGACGAGATCGAGAAAGAACTCTCCCTGAAGGATATGGCGAAAGCCGCTCTCCGCGCGAACGTAACCAAAATCGAGAACGAACGCAAGACCGTAAACGATGGGATCAACGCCATCATGGACAAACGCGCCCGCGAAGAGAGCAAGGTCGAGAAGATCGACAGCGATCTTGCGACGCTCAGAGACAGAGTACTCGGCGAATACGAAATGAGCGAAGAGGAAATGCTCGCGATGCGTGACGAGGAGAACTTCGTTCCTTCCGCCGCGCCTTCCGCGATCGCCAGTTTGAAAGGCAAGATCACGGCGCTGGGCAGCATCAACTTCAACGCGTTCGAGGATTACGAAAACGTACTCGCACGCCACCAAGAGATCTCGACGCAGGTCGAAGATCTGCAAAAGGCGAAAGAGGATCTCGAAAAGCTCATCGCATCGATGAATAACGAGATGCTTTCTAAGTTCAATATCGCGTTTGAGAATATCAATATGAACTTCAAACGCACGTTCTCCGATCTGTTCGGCGGCGGCACGGCTGACCTCGTCCTCGTCGATCCCGATCCGGAGCGCTCCGAAGAGCTGGAAAAGGGCGTTGACATCGTCGTCAAACTGCCCGGTAAAGCCAGACAAAACCTGCATTCCTTGTCGGGTGGCGAGCAAGCCTTGACTTCCATCGCGATCCTCTTTGCGATCTTGAAGCTCAGGCCAATGCCGTTCTCGATCCTGGACGAGATCGAAGCAGCTCTGGACGAAAGCAACACGATCCTGCTCGCCAATTATCTGAAAAAATACAGTCGTGATACGCAATTTATCGTTATTACGCATAAAAAACCCGTTATGGAGCTCGCCGACGAACTCTTCGGCGTAACGATGGAAGAACGGGGCGTATCCAAAGTCATCGCCGTAAAACTCAGCGACATCGGCACGCAAGGAGCATAAAATGGGGTTTTTCTCTAAGATCGCACAAGGACTCAAGCGCACGAAGGAAGCCTTCTCTAAAAAGATATACGAACTCTTTAAAGGTCGCGCCTTAGACGACGACTTTTACGAGGAACTCGAAATGGCGCTGATCTCCGCCGACGTCGGTACCGAAACCGCACAACAAGCGACGGAAGAGTTAAAAGAACGCTGTTACCAAAAGAGGATCTCCACGACCGAGGACGCAAAAGAGGTCTTTTCCGAGATCTTGCTTGAAATGATCGATTACGAGATCCCGGAATACGATTATCCGCTGTGTATTTTGGTCGCAGGCGTAAATGGCGTCGGCAAAACGACGGCGATCGGCAAACTGGCGCATTATTTCACTTCCCTTGGGAAAAGCGTCGTGCTTGCCGCCGCAGATACCTTCCGCGCTGCAGCGGCGGAACAATTGACCGTCTGGGCAGAAAGAAGCAAAGTCAGGATCATCAAACACGAAGAGGGCGCGGACCCGGCGGCGGTCGTCTACGATGCGATCGCCTCTTGCAAGGCGAAAAAGACCGACGTTCTCTTGATCGATACGGCAGGCAGGCTACACAATAAGAAAAACCTGATGGAAGAACTCAAAAAGATCAACCGCGTCGTATTACGCGACTATCCCGAAGCCGATTATCGCAGTTATATCGTCTTAGACGCGACGACGGGACAGAACGCCGTATCGCAGGTGGAGATCTTTAAAGAGGCGATCGACATCGACGGTATCATCCTGACCAAACTCGACGGTACGGCTAAAGGCGGCGTCGTGATCGCGATCTGCAATGAAATGGAAGTTCCCGTCTTGTACGTTGGCGTCGGGGAAGGAAAGGAAGATCTCTTGCCGTTTGACGCGAGCGACTTCATTCACGCAATTGTTGATTGAGATATTCGTACAATAAAGCCGTTTCGAGCAAATCCTGCTTGAAACGGCTTTTTATGTCATTTTAGCCACAATATCGTGTATATTGTTATGAAAACGCGCTTATATTATGATAATTTCTCTTTTAATCCGGCAAGGATCTTGCTCTCGAGCCTGGATACTTGCACTTGAGAGATCCCGAGGATTTGCGCGACTTCGCTCTGCGTTTTATCACGATAATAGCGCAATAAGATGATTTTCTTCTCCCGTTCGTCCAGTTTATCGATATATTCCTTCAGCATGATCTTGTCGATCAGGTCTTCGGTTTTATCGACCGTTCAGATATTGTCGATCAGGTAGCCGCCGCTCTCGTCGTCGAACTTTTCGTAGAGCGATACCGGCATCTTCGCGCTATCCATCGTAAAGACGACTTCGTAGGCGTCTATCTTGAAATGCTCCGCGATCTCGTCGATCGTCGGCTCGCGCCCGTTCTCCGCACGGAAGGCGTCCGTGTATTTCGTGATCAGCAAGGCAAGCGCTTTGGTCGCACGGGAAACCTTGATCGGACCGTCGTCTCGGATCTGCCTTTTGATCTCACCGCAGATCATCGGGACTGCGTAAGTGGAAAACCGCACCCCGAAATCTTGATTAAAGTGCATGATCGCCTTATATAAGCCCAGCGATCCTAACTGGAGTAGGTCGTCGTACTCGATCGCCGTATTTCTGTATCGCTTTACGATGCTCTTG
>JAFZZX010000093.1 GCA_017615515.1 Clostridia bacterium | reverse complement strand
GGGGTCTTCCTCGATGATCGGCACGTCGATCAGGATCATCACGCACTCGCCGTCCTTGTCGATACGGGCGCGCTCTTCCTCGTCGAGGGCGGCCTTCAGATAATCCTCGGGAATGCCGGTCAAGGACGCGATGCGGTCCACTTCCTTGTCGTCCGGGTTCACGAGGTTCACCCACTTATTGACCAAAAAATCCGAGGACAATTCAACGTCGTCGGGCAGAACGCTCAGATTTCTATTGGAATCATTGAAAAGAATATCGATCATATTCGCCTCCGTTGTGTCCGCAGGAGGCGACGAAAAGGTCACCGGGTGCGGAACGATACAGACTGATTCGTATTATCTTCGTCAGGATCCATATCTCCCTCCTCTCGTGATAAAAAAAGTTTACCATTATTTGCGCCCGCCCGCAAGCCATTTGCCGAAAAAAAATAAAAAGTTTTCCGCCCGCGGCGTTCGTCCCCCTGCGGAGCGGCGCAGAGGGGCGCTGCGTTCAGGCGGACGGCGGGCTGTCCAGGTCGCGCAAAAGCGAACGCAACGCGGCGAGTTCTCCGTCCTCAGCCGTTCGCGTTTTCACTTCGTCATAGCGGGGGCGCGCAAGGACTCCTTTCCCTCGGGGGAGGCGCGTAGTTCCCCCGTCGCAGATCGGATCGTCCTCGGGACGGGAAAGCGGGGGCGCCGCTTTGGGACGAAGGATCAATTCGTCGAGCGAAGCGGAGAAACGGACAGCCGCCTTTTCCGCACGGGCGACGTAAGCGCAGGAAAGGAAGCGAAAGGAGACCGCGCCGAGTGCCGCGTGAAAGGCGCAGACCGCCGTACGCAGCACCGTTTCCCCGATCGGAACGAGGAAATAAAAGGTCAAAAAGACGAGGAGCGCCGAGAGCAGCCCGACCCCTGCGACGCCGATGGCAAGCCCCCTGCGGGCGGAGACCGAACGCACCCCCGTCGACGAAAGCGCGGCGGAAGAGATCTTCCCTTCGAGAAAGAGCGCGTAGGAAGCGCGGAACGCGGGCGAAGTCCTCTTGACGCAACGCGTGAAGAAGCGATCTCGTTCCCCCGCTGCGACCACCTTCGCCATACGGAAGGGTTTGGAACGCCGCCACGCCGCGATCATACCGCCCGCGCTCCCGAGGCGCAAGACCAGCATCATCGCGAAGCCGCACAGCGCGGGCAAAAAACAAGCGGCGACGAAGATATACTCCGCCGCGTACCGTGAAAGAAAATACAGAATAACGACCGTTCCGCTGAAAAATCCTTCCAATTGATCCCGCCTTTTGTCCGCGAGATCAAGGATCGAGAAGGATCTCTTCGTTTCTCCCGAGGACGAATATGTATCTGATAACGTGCTTAACTTCGGGATAACCTGCCAGCACTGCCTTCTTATAGAGCTCCAACTGTTTATCGTATTTTTCCCGAAGGACGGGGGACGGCAGTCCGCTAAGCTTGTAGTCCAATACGATCGCTTCGTCGCCCTTGATCGCCAGAAGGTCGATCTTGCCCTGCACCAGCACGGGATCGTCGATATCCGCGACCGAAGCGGCTCTCGCGGGAAGGCGCAAGAGGAAACTCTTTTCCCGATAGACCTCGTAACCCTCGACCAATCGACGCACGCGCTTGAGCGCAGCGAAGACCGCACGCGGGGACAAATCCGCTCGATCCGACGCTTCGATCACGCGGCTCTCCACGAGTCCGTCCAAGAAACGCGAGGTCTCCTCTTCCCCTTCGAGGGTAAAGGGTGCGTTCTCCATCGCGGCGTGGAATGCGGTGCCCTTGGACTTCTTGTCTTCTACGGGGAACCGGATCTCCGTG
Source organism: Clostridia bacterium (assembly GCA_017615515.1). GTDB lineage: Bacteria > Bacillota > Clostridia > Christensenellales > CAG-1252 > CAG-1252. The sequence continues at coordinate 3,755 of JAFZZX010000093.1, read as the reverse complement.
GGCGGTAACTCGACCTCTTCCATATCGTTTATTGCCGTAACGGTGAATTTTATACTCGTTTCGGTCGCCTTTTCGTGCGAATATTTCCACGAAAGCGCCTTCTCCAGCGCCGCCGCCTCGTCTACGCTCACCTCGACGGGGAGGTCGCCTACCTGTGTCTCCGCCACAGAACAAGGCGGATTATCGGACACGAAAGGATAATCCGTGCCGTTGATCGCGCCCAGGATCCATTCCGCAAAGGTCGCGGCTTGGGTCTTGTCCGGCAATGTCGATTTCTTGTTTTCCGTCGTCCCATCTTCCGAAACGGGGACGCGCTCCGGATCTTTCGCCGCGTCGAGGATCTCGGGTTTGACGCCGCCGGATAAAAATAGGAAATTGCGCGCGCGCGTTAAGGCGACGTACAACAAGCGCAACTTGTCCTCTTTCAGCTCCCTTTCCTTCTTGTTTTTGAACTGTTCGATATAGACGCAGTTTTCCCGGGACGGCTTTTTCACAAGCCCGTATTCCTTGTCCAAAAAGACGTTCTCGTTTTGATCCGGTCTGCCGATGATCGCGTCGTCCAGCCCGATCACGAAGACGACGGGGGACTCAAGTCCCTTGCTCGCGTGCACGGACATCACCTTGACGGCGTCGCTTTCGGCGACTTCCCCGCCCTCGCGCATCTTATAGTACTTGTCAAAATAGGGCAAATAGTCCGAGATCGACGGCATCGGATCCATCGACTTCAGCTCACCGACATAGGTCAAGACGTCGCCGAAGACCTTTCTGCCGTCCGCGCGCCTGAGGAGCGGAAGACGCAGTTTATCATCGACCAGACGGGAGACCAGCTCGTAAAGAGACAAAACGCCCGACAGCTCCCGCATCCGCGTCAAATAGGAGAAAAACGCCTCAAGATCCGCGTCGCCCGCGGCTCTCCTGCCTATCGCCTTCTCGGCGAAAGACGTCCCCTCGGCGAGGGAGATCTCGGACAGACGATCCAGCGAAAAGGCGAACATATCCGACCGCAGGACGGACAGCATCGCGTAATCGTTCATCGGGCTCTCGATCAAGCGCAGAAAATCCACGATCGCGTTGATCTCGGTATGGTCACCGTCCTTGACGAATCCGCCGACGTTGACGGGGATCGACGCACGGCGCAGGGTCTCGATGACGCGCGCTTGCAGGTTATCCGTCGTCATCTTCCGCGCGGAAAGGATCGCGATGTCGCCGTAGGTGACGGTCTGTTTCTCGGTCACGCGAGGATCGGTGGACTCGTACTCCCTGCCGACAAGCTCGCGGATGCGGTCTCGCACCCATTCTCCCTCGGGACAAGTCCGCGCGCTCTCCGCCGCCTTCTCCTTCGCCGCCGCCTCGACGCTGTAGATCCCGTTCGGCGGGGGCGCCTCTTCCTTCTCTTTCCGATAGAAGAACATCCTGACCTCGCCGTCCCCCTTATGCACGCCGTTACGATCCGCGATCGGATAATCTACGCCGCCGAACTCCTCGGTCATCAAACGGGAAAACACGGTGTTGACGAAATCTACGACCGCGTCGCAGGAACGGAAATTGGAGGTAAAGTCGATGACGTCGGTCGCGGGATCGGTACGCCCCGCCTCGATCTTGTTTTGCAGGATAGAAGGATCGGAGAGACGGAAGCGATAAATGCTCTGCTTGACGTCGCCGACCATAAACAGATCGTTACCATCGACGATGCTCTGCATCAATCTGTCCTGCAAGGGATTCAGATCCTGGCATTCGTCCACGAGAAGAAACTTGCAACCGAGCTCTTTCGCGACGCCATAGTCCGAAAAGAGGCGCAGGGCGTAATGCTCCACGTCGCAAAAGTCGATCACGCGTTCCCCCTCTTTGACCGATTGATAGAGCTCTTGGAACCGATAAGCGATGCGGAGCAGGGTTAGGGTCTCTTTTTGCGCCTTCTCGGCGACGGCTGCGTCGCTCGCCAGCGCCGCGTCGCTATACTTGCAATCGGTCATACCGTCGCGAACGGAAAGGAAACGATCGCGCATTTGGCCATATGCGACCTTGTCGGCGTCGTTCGCGCCTTTATCGTCCTTCTTGAGCCGCATCGCCTTTTCCCTGGCTTCGGCGATGTCCGCAAGCGAGCGCGCCGTGACGCAACTGTCCAAATAGTTCTCCATTCTATAGCGTTCCGTCTCAAAAACCTTTGCGCCCGCCGAAAAAGGCGGGAAGGAACGAATGAAGGCGAGCGCGTCCCGCGCACCCTCGTTGACCCTACGGAAAAAAGCCTGCATCGCGGGCGCTTTGCGAAGGTCGGGCAAGGAAGCGATATCATTCGCCTTTTTCCAAAAGGTTTCGGGGGCGTCTGTCGTCATCGCGTAGGTGTAGACCTTCTTGACCGCAGTCTCGATATTCTCTTCCTTGTCGGAAAAGATCTCCATAATAGCGTGATAGTCGTCGGGATCGTTGCGGAAGATCTCGTCCAGCAACATACGCGCGGCTTGTCCCATCGCCCGCTCCTGCCCGTCCTCGTCCAGCAAGGAGAGCATCGGGGATAAACCGAGCATTTGGAAGTGAGATTTCACGATCTTGAAACAGAAAGAATCGATCGTACTGCAATGGAATAACGGCAAGACGTCGATCGCCATCGCCAGACGCTTTTTCACAAAGGGATCGGTCGCATCCGCGATGCCCTTATGCAGTTCGGAAGAAAGGCGCCCCTTCATCTCCTCTGCCGCCTTGTTCGTGAAGGTCAACATCACGACGGACGTGAGATCCACACCCTTATTTACCACGAAATCGATCACGCGGCTGACCATCGTGAACGTCTTGCCCGCGCCGGCGGAAGCGGTCACGATGACCTTCTTTTTCGTACTGGTGATCGCCTTGATCTGCGGTTCGGTCAATCCGCCCGAAGGCTTGGGGGGTTCGTCGATGGGAGAAAGGGACTTTTTGGGCGCTTCGACCGTGTCGTCGTCCCGCCTTTCGTCGATCCATTGCATGCTTTTCACGGTGTCGGTCGTCACTTTTTCTCTCCTTTCCAAGCGATGGACGGGAAGTCCTCTTCCTTGACTTCTTTTACTTTTCTGCGCGGCAATTCGTCGGCATGGCGGCACAGATTCCTCGCAGCGCAATTCTCACACGGCGACCTGTCGTCCCGATTCTTTATGGGCGAGGGCGCCACGCATCCCGAACGGATCTCGCGGATCGCTTGTTCGGTCAACGATACGACGTAGCCGCGGACGGCGCGGAACGCCTCGTCGGATAGAAGGAGTTTTCCCGTCAAGGCACCGTCCTTCACGCTCATTCCCGTATAAGGAGATTTCCCTTCGAGCGCCGCAAGGTCGAGGGACGCCGTCACCCCCTTTTCGTTGTTGATCGGGCCGATGAAATAGGGGGTCTTTCTGTTCGTATTGAGCGAGGCGTATAGGGCGGCGATCGGTTCGTAGCCGCAAGCGGCGAGCACTTCCAAATAGAGTGGGAGCTGGATCTTCACCCCCATATACCAGTCGGAAGGCGCGCTCTCGTTCGACCCCGTTTTATAGTCGACCGCGCTGACGATGGTCCTGCCGTCCGCACCTTTCTCTCCGTCCAAAACGTCCACTCGGTCCATTCTGCCCGTCAGGCGGAGCCCTTCCGGACGGATCGTCGCGGAGAAGGGGCCCTTCGCGGGATCTCCGTAACCGTAGCCGAAATCCGTCTCGAGGAATCTGGGCTCGAAGTCGGACGCGTATATCTGATTTTTGACCGTAACGGCTACCTTGCCGCAACGGGCGATCTCCTGCGCGATCACGCGC
>JAFZZX010000092.1 GCA_017615515.1 Clostridia bacterium | reverse complement strand
CCACTTGGGGTCGAAATCATCGGCGAACTTCTTGATGTGCGCGGCGACGCTGGCGTCTCTGTCGTTGTAACTGAACTCCAAGAACTTCTCGATCTTCACTTCACCGAAATTACCGTTCAGTTTGGCGTCGACAAGAGCGTCGAAACAGATACGGCGGAACACGCCCGCATCCTTCCAGATCTCAATGGTAAAGTCGAGTTTCTTCAAGGTCACTTCGGAGATCTTACCGCAGGAATCGGAGAAGCGGTCGATGCTCTCGTCGGACGCATTCGTATCTGCAATGATCACGCTGAAGGTCAAACTGTAGTATTTATCATCGTCACCGAGTTCCTTGATCTCAACGCTGTCGGAGTCGATCAACGCGCCGCTGATCGCTTCGCTCCTGCCCGCGGTGGACTTCTTACCGTTCATTCTCGTGACACCACCGAGGTCGAGCGGGAAATCATACCAACTGTAGATATTGTAGGGGGTCAGATCGGGAAGGGTCATCGCTCCCTTTTTCTGCGCTTTTCCCGCCTTGAAAGAATAGCTCCAGCCCTCATCCTCATCGTATTCGGCGTCACAAGCGCCCTCGATGCGCTCATCAACATAATCCACCCTTGCCTTGGCAGGATTCAAAATGCCGGTATAAACGAGGGTATAGTAAAACATATTCGCCCCGTTCTTGGCGCGGAAATAATCGGAGATCGCCATATCGCTGGTGGTCGTAGACTCCACGCCGACGTGCGCTTTATAATAGAATTGGTTGATCAAGATATTATTGTAGGACGCATTGATGATCATTTCGGCGACCTTTTGGTTCGCCTCCATGCCGGTCGCATTCTTCAATGACACCATATCGATCTTTTGATCGGCGTAGTCCCCGAGGAAAAGTCCGTCAGCGGGAGCATCCAATTTGACCTCGTCGATCGCGATATTCTTCTTCGGCCCTTGGAGCGCGCCATAGGTGAGCAAGCCCGCGCTGGCGACGAAGATCAACGCAAAAAGGACAATAAACAATTTCTTCATAATTCCTCCTAATTCAGCGCAACATACGCCATTGTGATCATATTGACGGACACATCATTGTCGGGAACGGCATTGTCCGTGACGCCGTTCTTATATGCATAGGTGCTCCCCGTCGCGAGGCTGTCGTTGGTCAGTCCGAGGGTCAGGGAAGATGCGATGTTATCGTCGATTAGGGCGCCAAGCAACACGGTACCCGAGTTCGCCGATTCGACCACGTCGATGTACTCCTCAACCTTCAATCCGAAGAGCATATTCTCCAGTTTGAGCGATTGGATCAAACCGAGCAAAGTCGAAAGAAGCTTGCAAGCGTTGGTATCGGGCTTGATCGTCACGTACTTTTTCAGCGCCTTGATCTCCAAAGAAGACAGCAATCCGACCATCAAATTATTGTTGCAGACTTCGAGCGCACCGTAGCGGAAAAGGTCGGAAAGCGAATCGCCCAAGTCGATCACCGCAAAGGAAGGATTGATCGCGCGGATTTTCGCGAAGAGATCGAAGTCGTCGATCACCTTGAATGCGGTATAGAGTGAGTACTTCAGCAAGGTCACCCTATCCTCGTCCGCACGACAGGCCTCGTCGCCGCCGTATAGTCCCGCCGCGAAACTCATCGCGAGGTTAAAAACGGTAGTATAGTCCGACGAAGGCAACTTTACGCCGTACGCCTTAGCCGCCGATTCGACGGAAAGCGCGCCCTTCGCCGCTCCTTTCTCATATAGGGGCAAGTTCAGGAATCTCAATATAACGTCGTTATAAACACCCTCGGCAAGAGCGGTCACCGACGCGTCGTTGGTGCCGTCCTTCTTCACGCCGATCTTTCCGAGCAAGGTATAGATCATCTCGAGATCGATCTTATTCTTTACCTTGGCGAGCATACTGCCGTCGAGGTAGTTCAGGGAATAGGTCTCGAGATCCTTTTTCACCTGCTTTTTCTCTGCCTTGGACAGATAGGACGGGAGATACTTCTTCTCCACATAGCTCATATGCCAGGTGCGGACGATCGCTTGGTCGCCCTTCGCGCGGAAGATGCGGATCGGGGTCGGATAGTTACAGAGAGAAGCGCTATTGACGTCGAGGATCTTATTCCCCGCCTGCGAAGTAAAGAGCGCGTCGTCCTGAATGTGGATATGACCCGTAAAGATGAACTTCATTCCCGCGTCGGCAAGCGCCGCGGCAACGCTCTCCCCTTCGGGATCGTTGACGGCGCCGTTCTCCGCCTGCACCAAAGAGCCGAAGTGTTGCAAAAGCGGGAAATGCATCATTCCGAGAGGGATCTTGCCGGCTTTTACGGTCTCGTCGATCTTCGCCTTCGCCCAATCGAGGAGATCGGACGTCATCGCGCCGTCGTGGCGACCGGACACGTAGGGATAGCGCTCCCCGTTCACGAGCACGTAGCCTTCCGCGTCGACGGTATAGCCCTCTCGCGCGAAAGATCCGTCCTCGTCGCGCAGATAGCCCGTCGCGTTGATATTGCACATATCGATCGCGATCAAACGATACTTGTCCGAGAGGTCGGCGACGTAGGAAAGATTATTGCCGAGCGAGAAGCTCGCGCTCTTGCGATCCGCGTCCGACGCGCCTGCGCCCTTGTAGAACTCCAACGTGTCGGCGGTATTATAGCCGAAATCCGCGTAGATCTCCGCAAATTCCTTTTCGGTCGTCGGATTCGTCAAAACGGCTTTTCCGCTCGCGTAGGTATAGGATTTATTGTTAATGTCGTGATTGCCGGGAATGGTGTAGACCTTGATCCCCGCCTTTTCGAGACGGGCGAGCTCCGCCGCGACGGCACGATGGGTCGTCTCGCCGCCGTCGTCCGAATTGTCGCCCGAAACCAACACGACGTCGAAGTCGGATTCGTCGATGATCCTATCGACCGCCGTCTTCAAGATGGATTCGGACAATCCGAGCATCTTTTGTCCGTGCGCCTCCCACGCCTTGTAGTCGTCGCAGGTCATATTGACTGCCTGCGTCTCACTCATCACGTGAATGTCGGCGAGAATGCCGATCGAGATGTCTTGGTCGCCGTCCGAGACGTATTTGCCGTAGTCGTCCTTTTTACACCCGACGAACAGTACGGTCGAGAGCACGAGCGTACAGACCAAAACCGCGATGATCAACGAACGAAACAGTTTGTTCATTAGTCCTCCTTTTCCACTCGATTGACGAGCATCGAGACGCCGTCGATCTCCACCTCGAAGGTGTCGCCCACGTTTAGGGCGCCGATACCTTCGGGGGTACCGGTCAAAATGACGTCTCCCGGTTCAAGCGTCATCACCCCGCTGAT
>JAFZZX010000091.1 GCA_017615515.1 Clostridia bacterium | reverse complement strand
TACGCGCATCACATTGCCTTCCAGCGGCGTTACATCCAGCGTGCAGTATTTCTTGACCGCCTCGCGGGAGACTTCCTTGACGCCGACCGTGCCGCAGCCGTACTTTTCGTATGCGCGCACCAACTGCGCGGTCACGGGATCTTCCGGGTTATAAATGATATCGTCGCCGAAAAGAACGCTGACCGGTTCTCCGGCGGCGAACTCCTTCGCGAGTAGGATCGCGCTGCCGTTACCGTCCAAAACCTTTTGTTCCGCATAATGGAAACGCACCCGAGAAAGCAGGTCGTTCAAGGGCTCGAGGGCAGGTTTTTTCAGCTTGTCGTAACGGGGACTCGGGGAGAAGTAGGTGGGGATCGCTTCCTTCCCTTCGTTTACGATGATCAGGATATCCTTTGCGCCGGACAGCACCGCTTCCTCCACTATGTAGTGCAGGGTGGGTTTGTCCACGATGGTCATCATCTCTTTCGGGACGGCTTTGGTGGACGGCAGGAATCTCGTGCCGAGTCCCGCCGCGGGGATCACGGCTTTTGTCACTTGTATGTCGTTTTTCTTCTCGTTCATACTGACCTCCTATTAGGGATTGTTTTTGCAATCTTCTGAATAAGCTTGGCTGACTTTGTCTGCGTCGCCGTACATCACGATCTCGCCGTTCTTGATCCACAGAGCGCTCTTGCACAGTTGTTGCACCTGCGAGGCGGAGTGGGAGACGAGGAGCAGGGTGGTGCCCGCTTGTTGCAGTTCCGCGATCTTCTTCGCACACTTGTCGCGGAAGGCCGCGTCGCCGACGCCGAGCACTTCGTCCACGATCAACAGGTCGGGTTTGACGTCCACGGCGATCGAGAAGCCGAGGCGGGCGACCATACCTTGAGAATAGTTCTTCAAGGGCATATCCATAAACTCTTCGAGTTCGGCAAACTTGACGATGCTGTCGTATTTCGCCTGCATCTCCTTCTTGCTGAATCCGAGCATCGCGCCGTTCAAGAAGACGTTTTCTCTGCCCGTGGCGTTGCCGTCGAATCCCGCGCCGAGTTTGAGGAGCGGGACGATGCTGCCGCGCACGTGGATGCACCCTTCCGTCGGGTCGATGATGCCCGAGATCAGTTTGAGCAAGGTGCTCTTGCCCGCGCCGTTTCTGCCGAGGATGCCGACGCTTTCGCCGCGATTTACGTGGAAAGAGATATTTTTCAGCACCCAAAAGTCCTTGTATTTGAGTTGCCGTTTGACGAGCTTTATGAAGAACTCCTTGACGTTGTCTATCTTCTGCGTGGGCAGACGAAAGCGCATCGAGACGTCCTTTACCTCTACGAGGGTGTCGTGCTGTTCGGGTATCGCGTTTGATTTCTTGATCTCGTCCATAGCGCCCTCCTTAAATATACAGCAGGAACTTCTTTTTCGAGAAGTGGAAGAAGAGGAACCCGACGAGGCAGGTGCCCGCGCCCCAGGCGAGCATAATGCCGTGTTCCGCAAGAGAGGGGACGGAGCCCATCAAGATGGTGCGGAAATAGGTGACGTAATGATACATCGGATTGAGTTTCAAGATCGCGGTCGCGGTTTGGTGTCCCTTGATCATCTCGAGGGAGTAGAACAGGGGGGTCAGATACATCCAGAGGGTCAGCACGACCGAATAGATATGCTGAATGTCGCGGAAGCGAATGTAGATCGTCGAGAGGATAAAGGAAACGCCGAGCGAGAAGAGCATCAGGAGCAGCAAAAAAGGCGCGACGGTCAGTAGGAGCGTGAAATGGAATCCAACGCCCGGTTTATTGAGGAAAAAGAGCATCACGATGAACAGCGCGATCATCGAGAAAAAGAAGTTCACGACCGCAGACAGTACGTTGGAGATCGGGAAGATCTCGTGTACGAGGCGGGTCTTGGAGAGAAGATCGTAATTGTTGACCATGCAGGGAAGCGCGTTCGAGGTCGCGTTTCGCATCAAACCGAATACGATATTACCCGAAAGAATGTAGACGGGATAGAAAAGTCCGTCCATCTCGTTGCGGTTGAAGATCATCGAGAAGACCAGCGCGATCACGACCGTGACGAGCAGCATGGCAAGCCAGTCCCCGCAGCCGACGCGGCCGAAGAGGTAGATGGGATACGCGCTCCCGCGGACGGCCTCGCCGTAGCTCTCCGCGTTCATCAGGAGATCCTGCAGAAGGCTGCTGGCCTTGAAATAGAAGAAGTAATAGGCCGCGATGCCGACAAGGGCGATGAGCACCGTAAGGAAGCTGCGGTTCTTCAGCTTGAGGCTCACGCGGGCCACGACGTAGCCTAAGAGCGCCGAGAGCACCAGCGTCAGCAGCGACACGAGGAAGATGATCAGCAGCCCGCCGAGGAAAACGGCGGCGGACATCTCTGTGAAGACCCAGAAGACCGCGACCATGGGCACCGTGACCACTGCCGAATAAAGCAGGCCCATGAGGTAGACGCCCAGAAGCCGGGCGTTCATGATCGTGCGCGGCGGGATGGGCAGGGAGAGCAGCAGGTCGTTGTCCTTGGCCAGATAGAGGCCCGCGTAGGTGTTGAAGACGCTGCCGAAGACGCCGAAGGCCAGCGCCAGAAGTCCCATCAGCGCGAAGAAGAGCCATCCGTAGCCCATCGGCACC
>JAFZZX010000090.1 GCA_017615515.1 Clostridia bacterium | reverse complement strand
CCTTGCGCTGATCCCGCTCGTTGCTTTCGATCGCACGCGCGCTCGTCTCGGCAGGGGGAAGGGCTATTACGATCGCTTCCTCGCTTCCTACGGCGGGACAAGCCTTGCGCTCGCCTATTCCGTGCAGGAGACCGACGCGATCCCGATGGACGGATTCGACGTCAGACCCACCGCCGTCTTGACGGCGAAGGAGCGTATAGAATGAGAGTGATCGCGGGCAAATACAAGGGAAGAACGCTGTTTTCGCCCAAGGGCGACGCGGTTCGACCCACGACGGATAGGATCAAGGAAAACGTATTCAATCTCTTGCAAGGGCGCATCGCGGGCGCGGCGTTTCTCGATCTGTTCGGGGGTACGGGCGCGATGAGCATCGAGGCGCTTTCCCGCGGAGCGGTGCGCGCGGTCGTTGCGGATGCGTCGAGAGACAGCGTCGCCTTGATCAAGAAGAACTTTCAAAAGGTCGGCGTCGGCAGAGAGGCGCAGATCCTCGAAGTCCCCTACGACATCGCCTTGAAACGTCTGACGGGCGAAGGCTTCGACCTTATTTATCTCGATCCCCCGTATCGCGCCGATTATTACGAGGATATTCTCGTCAGGATCGCCGAGGCGGGCGTCCTCAAGGAAGACGGGATCGTCGTGTTCGAACACGCGACGGCGAGGGAGTTTCCCGATGTCGTCGGCTATCAGACGGCGGACAGACGAAAATACGGCAGCGTGACCTTGGAGCTCTTGAAACGGGTCTAACGGACGCGTTGAGACGGCGCTGCCACGCAAATATCAACTACGAAGGAGGAAAACTATGGCTTATCAACTCACGAAAGACAAAGACGGCTCGGTGCTTTTCGGCTACTATCCTCAAACGCGTAAATCCAAGACCGTGACCATCACGGACGCCCCCAACGAATACGGCGTCTGCGGCGGGTCGGACGGCTGTCGCTATCTCGCCACGCGCGGTGACTATTTTAAGATAGAGCCGATCCGCTGGCGCGTCTTGAAAGAGAAGGACGGCAAGCTTCTGCTTCTGTCCGAGATGATCCTCGATTTTCGTCCCTTCGACGAGGGGGGCACCAACTCTTATCTGTGGAGCGATCTGTCGGATTGGCTCGACGACGACTTCTTCTATGACGCCTTTTCCCCGACCGAGCGCAGAATGATCTTGGCGACCTCGATCCGTTGCGACGAGGAGAGCGCGACCCCGCCTCCCGGCGTGCTCTCCGACGAGGTATTCCAAAGCAACTGGGCGGGCGCCGTCGATCCGCAAAATGCGGAAACGTTCAAAGATAAGGTCTTTTTGTTCGGCGTACGTAACGTAACGCAACCCGACTTCGGATTCCGCGAGGATCCTTATGCGTTCGACGAGAACCGCGTCGCGCGCCTGACCGACTATGCCAAAGCGGCGTCCGGCGATCCCTCGGACACGGCGGCTTGGTGGCTTCGTTCGCCGATCCCGCACCTCGACTGTTACGTTCGCGTCGTCGGCGAAGGCGGCAATGCGGACGGAGAGGTGTACGTTGCCGATCCCTGCGGCGTTCGTCCCGTCATTCGTATCAAGACGTAATTCCTTGCGACCTTAAAGCGAATTCGGAGTGCCTCGCATTCCGATTCTCCCCTTGACAGAATCTGTCTTTTTGTGTAATAATTTGAGTATGAGTAAATGCCTTGTTACCGGTAGTTTCGATCCCATCACCCTCGGACACGAGGACATCATCGAGAAGGCGATTCGCGCCTTCGACGAGGTGTCCGTCGCGATCCTCGTGAACCCCGAACGGGACGCTCTTTTCACGCTCGAACAGCGGGAGAGTATGATCCGCGCGGTCTTCGGCGAGCGCGTACACGTCTTCTCCTACACGGGGCTCGCGGTCGAGGCGGCGCAGTCTATGGGCGCCGATTTCCTCGTGCGCGGCATTCGGGACGAAGCCGATCTCGTCTATGAGACCGAGATGGCGGATTACAACCGCGCGCACGGCGTGGAGACCGTCTTTTTCCTCTCCGACGCCCGTTTACGCAAGGTCAGCGCCACCAAGGCGCGCGAGGCGCTGTTGGACGGGTGCGCGGGGAAGTATATCGGTGAAGGCGTACTGGCTCTGGCGGGGCAGTTTTTGGAGGATCGGGAATGACCAACGTTGACGAGATCATCAAGCAACTCGAGGACGAACTCCTCGGTAAGAAAAACTTTTTCGGCAAGCACGTCGTGGACGAGATGAAGGTGACGAACCTGCTTTCCCGTCTGCGTGACAGCGTGCCGCAGGCATTTTACGAGGCGCAGACCTTGTTGCGCCAGCAAGAAGCGCTGATCGCCGACGCGGAACGTCGCGCCGAGAGCATCATTCGCAACGCCGCCGAGCAGCGCGACAAGATGATCGCCGAGTCCGAGATCCTCGCCGAGGCGCAACGCCAAGCAGAGGAACTCAAAGCCAAGACCGAGCGCTATTGCGACGATCTCACGGCATCCCTACATCGCAAATTGGATCGTGAACTCTACGACGTTGCCTATAAGATGAACGACGCGATGATCATGGTCGAGGATCTGCGCGACGAGCTCGCGCGCCGCGCCGCGCCCCCGATGGGTGAGAATCCCGCCGGCGGCAACGGCGGTGGGGAGGATCAATAAGCGCAACGATCGCTTGTTGCAGCATCATTCGTGACGGTTCGCCGTCACGTTTTTTTATTCTTAGGGACGAAAGGGCAGTTGCTTTTCTATTCGTATTTCGAGAGAGATCGCATATATTTACTATGCGAAAACTCTTTTTGCCACTCTTTCTCTTTGCGCTCTTCGCCCTGTTGCTCCTTTCGCCCGAGCGATACTTTCACTCGGTGCAGGGCGGCGTATTGCTCTTTACCTCGGCGGTGCTCCCTTCGATGCTCCCGTACTTCTTCTTTACCAAACTCCTGACGGGGACGGGGTGCGTCGGCGCGCTGTCGGGCACGCTCGGTCGTCCCGTTCGGTGGGCGTATCGGGTCGCGCCGATCGCCTCTTATCCTCTCTTGATGAGCCTTCTCAGCGGCTATCCCGTCGGGGCGCGGGTGCTCGGCGATCTATATGATAAGGGCTTGATCTCCCGAGAGGACGCTCGCCATGCCGCTTCTTTTACCTCGACGAGCGGCAGTATGTTCGTTCTCGGGAGCGTGGGCGCGGTCATCTTGAAGGACGCGGGCGCGGGCGTCGTGATCCTCGTCGCGCACTATCTCGGCGCAATCGTGAACGGTTTTTTTTATCGCGGAAAAGCCGATCTCCACGGACAGAGCGTCCTCTTGTCTCCTTCTTCCGTTGTTACGGAGAATCTCCTGTCGGACGCGATGTACGAGAGCGTTCTCTCCCTTGCCTTGGTCGGCGGGTTTATCGCGATTGCAAATCTGCTTGGGGATATGGCGTCGGATCTGTTGTCGCGCCTGTTTCCGACGGTTTTTTCGGGCGGAACGGTGTGGTCGGGGCTCCTCTACGGCGCGTTCGAGGTCACGCGGGGGTGCGTGGAGTTTTCTTCGCTCGGCGTGGGCAGAGTATGGGTAACGGCGCTGTGCGCGCTCGCCGTGTCCTTCGGCGGGCTGTCCGTCCTCTTTCAGTCGATGTCTTTTCTCGGGAAAACGGGGATAAAAGGGGGCAAGTTCCTCTTGATGAAAGTCACGCAGTCGGGCGTATCCTTTCTTCTCGCCCTTGCGCTTGGGTTTGTGTTTTTACAGTAATATCATGCCGCTCGTGACGTCGGACAGCCCCTTCGCCACGCGGTAGATCTCGTAGGCTTTTGCGTCGATCATCGCGCTCTCGATGCCGCTTTCCGCCGCTTCGTTCTCTCCCGTTAAGAGCACGCCGCCTTTGGCAAGGAGGGACAGTACGTCCGTGCGATCCGCT
>JAFZZX010000089.1 GCA_017615515.1 Clostridia bacterium | reverse complement strand
TCCGCCACGCTGGGCGGGGCGACCTTTTCTTTGACCGAGGACGGCAGGGTTACCGCGGAGCCGGGCACCTATTATCTGTCTGCGAACGGGAATGCCGTTCCCTGCTACGACACGGGCTCGGAGATCCCCGACGCGGACTGTTCCGGCACCCTGATCGTCGAGGTGTCCAAGAACCATAAGACCGTTCATCTGCCCGCCGCCGATCTGACGAAGACCTACGGCGTCGAGGGAGAATACCCCGTTTGGACGGACGGAACGCTGAGCGTCACTTTCGATTCTCTCGGGCGCGCGGCGACGGCGGACGTGGGCGAATATCCGCTGAGCAAGGATTATACCGTGAAACTGAACGGCGTGGACAGAACGTCTTTTTACGAGATCACGGCGAAACTCGAGGATTCGGAAGCCGCCGCCGTATATACCGTCCTGCAGAAGGAGATCGCGGTTGATTACGACGAGGTGGACGAAGTACGGTTCAACGATTATCTGCTGTCGGACGGCGAGAGCGTGACCACTCGCGTGGTGGCGGGAGCGAACGGCGACGTTTTGACCGCCTATTTTAGGCTCAAGGAAGCGCAGGAGGGCGCGCTTGCCGTAGGCAGCGGCTACGAAATAGAGTTTTGGCGCTACGAGGTCAAGCCCTCGGAGGGCGACGTGATCCCCGAGGATCCGAATTATACCGTCTCTGTCAGCTATACGATGAGTACCGTCAAGGCGAAGGCGGGCACGGTCATCGTCTATCAGAACGAAAACCTGATCGCCGAACGGCAGGGGGACGCCCGCTATCTGTATCTTCCGCTTTCCACCTTTACCTATACTTATTTCGATCTCGTCTATACCGATCTCGGCGAGGCGATGCTCGAGAACGAGTCGCTGTATCCTTCCGTGACCTTCTATACGGGCGTCGTCGGCAAGGTGCGCTTCTCCGTTGAGGGCGTGTCGGAAGGGACGATCCCCGTCGGCACCCATCGGATCGAACTGTTGGATTACGAATGCTCCGACATTGAGGATCTTTCCTTCGAGAACGTGTCGTTGCAGGTGCTTCCCTTCGTGATAGACGAACCGTACGAGGGCGAGGACGAGGCGGAGATCACCGTTTCAAATTCGTTTGAGAAGGTCGTGACCCGCACGTATCGGGACACCGAATATCGATTCGTCCTTTCCGCCGATCTGACGGGAAAAAAGGTCGGCGACTTGCTCGCATACGCGAGTATGGTGTCCGAGACCGACCCGAACGTACTGATCGAATACGACGCGGCGCGCGTAAGCGTCGTGAAGCGGCATACGGGCGTCTCCCTCGTCGCAGACGCGGAGAAGAGCGTCGCGTACGGCAAGGAGATCGGCGAGCTTGCTCGGCCCTATCTCGAAGAATCGGTTTTGGAAGAGGAGTGCGAACACGTCGGCTATCGCTATCGTTCGTCCGGTTCTTCCGTCTTTTTCTCGGGACTGCCGACGGCGGTGGGTTCCTACGTCGTCAAATGCGAGCTCCTCTCCGACCTATACGAAGTCGATCCCGTTGAGGTCGAACTTACCGTCACCAAGCGGCAGGTCGCCGTCCTTTATCACGTTTCCACTTCGCACAAGATCTACGGCACGACCTTTGCTTACAGAACCAACGACAAGACCGTGCAGATCAAGGAAGTCTATCCCGTTGAGGCGGGGGTCGTCGACACGGAAAACAAGATCTCGGATTTCAAGGCGAGCGACTTTTCGGGCGTGCTCCTCAGTAGCGAAGGGTGCGCGGCAAATGCCGACGTCGGCACCTACGAGTTCGTGACCTCGGGGGCGTCTTCTCCCCATTTCGAGATCGTCAAGAGCTACGTTTACGACGTTGCGGCGGGTGCGGAAGTAAATCGATTCACGGTGGACAGAGCGCCTGCGCCACCCGCGCCCGACCCCACGATCGAGGTGACGTCCAAGCAGGAGATCAAGGTGCGCGCCGACGGGCCCATCGTCGTGCAGATCGCGAATAACCGAGATCTGCGCTCGCCTACCGAGAACCGCGGCGAGGGCACGATCACCTTCTCCAAGGTCGGGGGCAAGAAACCGCTGTACGGCGAGACCTTCTACGTGCGAGTACGCGCGGAAGCGGGCGACAACTACGAGACTGCCAGCGGTTGGAGCGAGGTGAAGAGCGTTTCCGTTCCCTTCGTTTCTCCCGCCGTGACGGTGTCCGTCTTGACGAGCAGCGGCGCGGAGTTTACCTATACCGAGCTTACGAACGCCGTCGAAGGCTATCGCATCCAATATCGCGTCGGGACGTCCGGCGACTGGAAAAACGCCGAAGAAGAGGCGGAATGGACGATCAAGGTCGATGGCTTGCGCGCGGATAAGGCCTATACCGTGCAGTTCCGCGCGGAGAAGGGCGGCGTGGTAGGTACGCCCGCTTCGGTCGACTTCCGTACGTTGCGCGCGCCCGTCGCGGCGGAAAAGGTCGCGGTGGAGTACGATCGGAGCACGGGCAAGCTCACGGTCAACGCGGACAAGGTCGAAGGCAACGAGGGGCTCGAGTATTGCCTATGCAAGCCCTCGGGCGAGGAGATCACCGCTTGGAGCGCCACGCCCGATTTCGAGGAAGTTTTGAAGGACAGCAATTACCTATTGAAGGTCAGATACGCAGAGAACGACGACGAAGACCTGCTCTGTTCCGAAGAGACGGTGATCACGATCGACACGCATAAGCCCAAGGTACCGGTCACCTGGCGCTCGATCCTTTCGGATTGGTTCCTTGCGATCGTCGGCGGCGTTTTGTTGATCCTGATGATCGTCTTTATCGTACGTTTTGCGAAGACGAAAAAGAAAATCGACAGGGAGGAAGCCTGAGAGAAATGAGTGTGGTTTACGGTAGCATTACGGATACGATCAAGGAGATCGTCGGCGGCTTCGACACGAAGCAGATGATCGCGATCGGCGTCGCCCTTTTGGTGGCGATCCTTTTGGGATTCTTTATAGGAGCGTGCGCGACCTATGCGTCGGGCGTTCGCAAAGGCAAACTTGCCGGTGCGAAGGACGCGATCGCCCTCGCGAAGGAAAAGGCGGAAGAGCAGGAATCCGGACACAGGCAACGGCTTCTCGAAGAGAAACAGCGCGGCGAAGCCTTGCGCCAGCAGACCGACGCCGCCCTTTCGGCGAAACAAGCGGAACTCGAGCAGGCGGAAAAGGCGAAAGCGGAGGCGCAACAAGCGGCTCTCGCCGCCGAGCAGTCCAAGGCGGAAGCGGAGCGTCTCGCCCGCGAGGCGGAGCTGTCCCGCGAGGAGACGGCGCGCTCTCTGCAAGAGGCGGAGCAAGCCGCCCGCGCTGCGGAAGAGGAGATGCGCGCGCTCAGGGAAAGCGACGCGATCATCTAGGAGCGCAAAAAGAAGATCGACCTGCTCAGCAAAAAGGAGATCCTCGAGTATGCCGAAGGTCTCTCCGAATACGAGCCGACCGCGATCTACGCGCGCGGCGGCGAAAATCTCCCCGACAGTTGCCGCGTGGGTATCTGCACCTATATGTTGGTCTACGAGCGCAAGAATATGGTGAAACTCGTATTGCGTCTCCACAGGAAGACTGCGGCGGCGCTCGAGAGACAATTCAAGCTCTTCGGCAAGGCGGTCTATCCCAAGGGGAGCGACTGGTATCGCTGGATCCTTTCGCCCGAAGTGACCGATCTCGGCATCGTGACCGCGGCGATCAATATGGCGTATAAATACGTCTATCTCAGCAATTACGGCGAGCGCGGCGACGCGTTGAACGTGAACTTCGTCAATAAGGAAGAGAATCTGATCAACGCGGCGATCTTGAAGTATCAAAATCTGCCCGACCGCGACTTTATCGTTGCGTCGGATTCGGTCGAGTGGGAGAATGCGTCCTACGACCTTTACGGCAAACGCGAGATGTCGAATTATTGCCGCACCCTCGGCTCGACCTATCCGATCGCCGTGTCGGAGAGCGACAGCGATCTGTCCCCCAGCACCTTCAAGGTGGGCGGCAAGGCGTTTATGATGGCATACGAGAAGGACGGCGTCGCCAAGATGGTCTTCCGCGTGACGGCGGAAAAGTTCGAGGAGCTCAAACGCAAGCATCCGACCGCGGACGTCTCCCCCTTCCCGAAGGCGAAGGGATACAGTTGGTACGTCGCCACGATCGACGAGACCTTCACCTCGAACGCCGACATCGAAGAGATCATCCGAGCGTCTTGCGCGCACGTCTTCGCGCTGTCTGCGAAGTCCTGATCCGGGCTTGACGGGGAAAGCGATATGGCGGAGGACAGAAAGCGCGGAAAGGCGAGCGGATTTAACGTCCATACGCCCAAGGTCGGCTTGTATCCCGCAGGCTCCATCGTCGGCGTGAAAGGGGGCAAGGTGATCCTTCGAGGCGAGAAAAAGCCCGCACGCAAGAAGGGTTGACGCGTCTTATATGCGATTTTTCAGCGGGTCCGATCGCGCTTACAGCGTGCGCGGACGCGCGCATATCAAAAGATAAAAAATATTGGGAAATAAGGGCGTAAAAACATTGACACGCCCTTTTTCGTGTGATAATATTAAAAGGCACTCTCGAAATGGCGAGTGTAATTTTTTTGGAGGCGTCATGATATGGCAGCGAAAAAAGAGAATCGTATGAAGATCACTCTGGCTTGCACCGAATGCAAACAGCGCAACTACAACGATTACAAGAATAAGAAGAATACGCCCGACAGGCTCGAACTGAATAAGTATTGCCCCTTCTGCAAGAAGCACACGCTTCACAGAGAGAGCAAGTAATTTCGGACGGAGCCCGACTTTGTCGGTTTTCCTTCTCAATGATTATGGGAGGCACTATGAAAGGAACGGCCAAAAAAAATGAAAAGAAGCCCAACCTGTTCAAGCGTATGGGATCGGGGATCAAGGAGATCGTTTCCGAACTGAAGAAGGTCACGTGGCCTACCTTCGGCAAGGTGATGGCGGAGACGGGTATCGTCCTCGTCGTCGTGCTCTTCTTCCTGCTCGTGATCCTCGGGTTTGACAGCTTGCTCTCTTGGCTCTTCAGCCTTTTGGTGAAATAAACTATGGATCCGATTGAAAAGAAAGACGAACTCGTACCCGAAGCGAAGTGGTATGTGATCCATACCTATTCCACCTATGAGCTCGCGGTACGTGATAATATCATGAAAATGGTGGAGAATACCGGTCTGCAAGATCAGATCTTCGACGTAGTCGTTCTGCAAGAAGAGGAGATCGTGGAGACCAAGACCAAGCGCAAGACCGTCCTTCGCAAGAAGTTCCCGACTTACGCCTTCATCAAGATGAGACCTTACGATCCCGCCTCTCGCGAGAGCCAGCGCGTATATTACGCCATCACGCACGTTCACGCGGTCACCGGTTTTGCGGGTCCCGGCGGTACGCCCGAACCCCTCAAGCCCGAGGACATCAGGAGATTCGGTCTCGAAAAGGTCAAGGCGGAAGATCTCGGCTTGCAGGTCGGCGATCAGGTTCGCATCATCTCCGGCGCCTTCGAGAGCTACTTCGGAGAGGTCGAAGGGATCGACTTCGAGAAGGGCATCGTGAAGGTCGTTCTGTCGATGTTCGGCAAACCCACCCCCATCGAACTGGACTTCAACCAAGTAGAAAAGGTATAATAGTTCTGCGTCTTCGGACGCTCGCTATAATGGGAGAGCGGTGAAATCTTTAGCGCCGCTCGTTACTACCACGTTTTGCATAGTAAGGAGGTAATCACTATGGCAAAGAAAGTTACGGCAATCGTCAAGTTACAACTGCCCGCGGGTAAAGCCACCCCGGGACCGCCCGTAGGCTCCACCCTCGGTCCGCACGGCATCAACCTGCCGGGATTCGTCAAGGAGTTCAACGACAAGACGGCGGACAAGATCGGTCTCGTGATCCCGGTCGTTATGACCATCTACAACGATCGTTCTTTCAGCTTCATCACCAAGACCCCGCCCGCACCCGTCCTCATCAAGAAGGCTTGCGGCATCGAGAGCGGTTCTGCGAAGCCGAATAAGGACAAGGTCGCTAAGATCACCAAGGCGCAGATCAAGGAGATCGCGGAGCTCAAAATGCCCGATCTGAACGCGGCTTCCCTCGAGGCGGCGATGAGCATGATCGCAGGTACGGCGCGCAGCATGGGCGTCGTCGTGGAAGACTGAGGAGGTGGCGAATATGAAGATCAGCAAGAGATTTAAGGAAGTTTCCGCCTTGGTGGAATCCAACAAGATCTACGACAGCGTCGAAGCGATGGCTCTCGCGGTGAAGACCGCGACGGCGAAGTTCGACGAATCCGTCGAATTGCACGTCAAGCTCGGCGTGGACAGCAAGCACGCGGATCAGCAGGTCCGTGGCGTGGTCGTTCTCCCGAACGGCACCGGTAAGAGCGTCAAGGTCCTCGTGATCGCGAAGGGCGAGAAGGCGGACGAAGCGCAGGCGGCGGGCGCCGACATCGTCGGTGCGGACGAGATCATCGCGAAGATCCAAAAGGACAATTGGTTCGATTTCGACGTGTGTATCACCACCCCCGATATGATGGGTATGGTCGGTCGTATCGCTCGTTTGCTCGGTCCTAAGGGCCTCATGCCGAACCCGAAGAGCGGCACCGTCACGATGGACGTCGCGAAGGCTGTCAAAGAGGTCAAGGCAGGTAAGGTCGAGTACAGACTGGACAAGACCAATATCATCCACGTTGCCGTGGGTAAGGTCAGTTTCGGTGCGGAGAAGCTCCACGAGAACTTCGCGACCGTGATGGACGCCATCATCAAGGCGAAGCCGAGCACCGCGAAGGGCACCTACCTCCGTTCGGTATCGATCTCCACCACGATGGGCCCCGGCATCAAGGTCAGCTACGCCAAAGCGAACGCATAATTTTCCCTGCGAAAACGCTTGACAGCGCAAGCAAACTAACATACAATAATATACGTCTTAAGACAGCAAGCGGGCGACCGTAACCGAAAGGGCTTGCCGAGGATGTGATTTCGAATCGTGAAATTATGCTCTCATTGTCTTTTGACGGTGAGAGCATTTTTGTTCTCGGATTCTTAAAAGGAGGTAACTAACGTGTCAGCAGCATTGGAAGAGAAAAAGCAACTCGTCGAAGAGCTCAAGGAGAAGATCGGTGCCGCGCAGTCCATCGTTATCGTGGACTACAAGGGTCTGACCGTCTTTGAGGATACCGAACTCCGCAAGACGCTCCGCGAAGCCAACGTCGAGTACCGCGTGCTGAAGAACAGGCTGATGCAGAAGGCTTTGAACGAGCTCGGCTACACCGAGTTTGACGAAGCGCTGAACGGTCCGACGGCTGTCGCTTTCGCGATGACCGATCCCGCCGCTCCCGCCAAGATCCTCTTGGAGAGCGCGGACAAGACCAAGAAGGTCAGCATCAAGTGCGGCATGGTCGACGGCGCCTACATTACGCCGGACGGCGTCAAGGAGCTCGCAACGCTCCCGCCCAAGGAGGTGCTCATTGCGAAATTGCTCGGTACGATGTCCGCTCCGATCAGCGGGCTCGCCAGAGTGCTCAACGAGACCATCGCGGGACTTGCCAGAGTGCTTAATCAGATCGCGGAAAAGTAAACCCATTCACCAAATCGTCAACTATAACCAAAACAAATATCAAGTAAAAATTATTGGAGGATACTAAAATGGCAGATATCGAAAAGCTTATTGAAGAAATCAAAGGTATGACCGTTCTCGAGGTCAGCAAACTCGTTAAGGCTCTTGAGGAAGAGTTCGGTGTGTCCGCTGCGGCTCCCGTGGCTGCTGTGGCTGCTCCCGTTGCCGGTGCGGCTGCCGCTGCTCCCGCTGCTGAGGAGAAGACCGAGTTCACCGTTATCCTGAAGGCTGTCGGCGCGAACAAGATCGCGGTCATCAAGGCTGTGCGTGAGCTCACCAGTCTCGGCCTCGCCGAGGCGAAGGGTCTCGTTGACGGCGCTCCCAAGGCGGTCAAAGAGAACGTCACCAAGGAAGAAGCGGACAAGGCTGTCGAGGCTCTCAAGGCTGCGGGCGCCGAAGTCGAAGTCAAGTAATCGACTTTACAAGCTATTACCTTTTAAGAACAAAAAAACCATCGGTTCGTCCGGTGGTTTTTTTGTGTTTTTCCCTTGTTCTGCGCGGATAATGGATCATATTGCCCCGAGACGGTATGCATAAATCGTCTGACGATAGGGCATAATACCTCGTAGCGGAGGTAGATATGAAAGGACTCAGATGCGGAACGAGTAACTGTGAACACAACGAATGCGAGCGCTGTATGGCGGGGATTATCGACATCGGCCCCAACGGCGTGTGCAAGACCAAGATCAAAAGGGACGGCGGGGAACTGTCGCAGATCTTCGCGAATTACGAAGCCGCGCCCGAAGCGGATCTTCTCGATAACGTCGATACCGTCGTGCAATGCGCGGCGGACTGCATCTTCAACGTGAACAGCCTATGCGGCCTCGAAGCGATCAACGTCGAGGACGGGCTGGTCAAGACCAAATGTATGACGAGGAAAAAGAGCTGACTATTCGTCGAGCCTTGCGCGAATGACCCGCGCGACCTGCTTAGCGCAGCGCTCGGCGCCGAGCTCGGAGAGGTGCAGTTTATCCTCGCAGATATTCCCTTCGATGTCCTCGGCAACGAGAGCGTGCAGGTCGTTGATCTCCACGCCCATCGCCTCGAGTTTCGGCACGATGAGGGCGTTGAAACGGTCGATGTCCTTATTGTCGACCGAAACGTATTCGGGATTGACGGGGGTGGTGGTCGCGAAGATGACTTTGGGCGTGATCTTGAGAGCGCACCGTGCGATGCGGAGCATATTGGTCACGTATTCCTCGTCCGACGAGAAGAGTTCACCGTCGCCGAGCACGTCGCCCGCATCCCAAATACCGCAGTTGAAATGAATGACGTCCGAGCCTGCCATGTCGGAACGCCAATCGTTAAAACCGCGCAGGGTAAACTTGGAAAACCTGCAATTGACATCGGGCTGAAAGACCGTCACGTCGTCGCCCAAGAGGGCGGGCACGCGGGGGCCGTATCCGAATAGTCTGATGGAATCTCCCAATAAAGTAACCTTTTTCATTGATGTCTCCATTACGCGCCTTCGGCGCTTTTTTTATACCGATTCGCCGTTGACGACGACGTTGATTTTTGTTTTAACGCCTGGATAAAGCTTCACTTCCACGGTCTGTCTGCCGGTCTTGCGGATCGGTTCTTCGAGCAAAATGTTCTTTTTGTCCACGTCGTAACCTTGCTTTTTCAGCTCTTCGGCGATCTCCTTCGAGGTCACGCTGCCGAAGAGTTTGCCGCTTTCGCCGCACTTGACGGTGACGGTGACCGTCGCCATATTGAGTTTCTCCGCCGCTTCTTTCGCCGCCGCGAGTTCCTTCGCCTTGCGCGCTTCTTCCGCCGCTTTCTTTTGATTGGTCTCGTGTACGGCGGCAGTCGTCGCCGCGACCGCCAGTCCCTTCGGGATCAGGAAGTTCGTCGCGTAGCCGTCGTTTACGTTGATGATATCCCCTTTCTTTCCTTTGTTTTTCACGTCTGCGGTCAATACGACTTTCATAGTGTTCTCCTTGTGGCTTTTTCCATAGTTTACCACAAAAGGGCGCATTTGGCAACACAACTCGGAATCTATCGGCGAAAGGTTGCGTTTTTTTTGGAATCGTCGTACTATATGGTGTAGCGGATCGCCGCCGAGGATAAGATGGAAGACTTAAGAACGTTCGATAAGATCAAGAAATATTTTTTAGAAAGAAAGTACGTTTTGCTGTTGCTTTTTTGGGTGGTTCACGTCGTTTGGTACTTCGTGCTCAACTCCTCTCTGACCGACGAGGCGTGTCACCTGATGCATATTTCTTTGGACGACAAGATCCCCTACGTCAAGTATTTCGTGATCCCCTACGTTCTGTGGTACGGCTACATTGCGTTCGCGCATATCTGGACCTTTTTCCACTCCAAAAGGGACTTCGTCGTGATGTGTTGTCTGATTTTCCTGTCCAACCTCGTCAGTATCTTGATCTTTACGATCTATCCGACGATGCACGATATGCGCCCCGCCGAGGACGTGATCGGCTACGACTTTTTCGGCAGCATCGTCAGATGGCTTTACGGCACCGAGAACCCCTATTGCATTATGCCCAGCGAGCATTGTATGCTGGCGATCGTCATCACGGTCGGCTTGATCTTCTCGGACGGGCTCAAAGATAATTTATTTGTAAAGATCGTCTGCCCGATCTATACCGTCCTCGTGATGCTGTCCACCGTCTTCATCAAACAGCATTCCATCGTCGACGTGTTCGCCGCGACGGCGCTCTGTGTGCCGATCTGCCTGGTGACCTATCTCGTGATCTGCCCGAAAAAGCGCTTCGCACCAAAGGCGGATACGCTCCCCGAACCCGAGACCGATCCCGCTTTAGAGGACATCGAGCAACCGGACGAAGCGGAAGCCGAGGTGCTCTCGACGGAAGAAAGCATAGAGAGCGACGAACCGCTTGACGGCGACGAGGAATAAACGACGAGGAACGAAAAAGGCGACGAAGAAGGCGCGAAATCGCATAGGGAACGTCGTATATGAAACTGCCACCGCACGGGCGGTGGCTTTTTGTTTTCCGATCGCATTCAGGCGTCGTTTTTGAGGTTTATGATCCTATCCTTTTCGTCGAACTCGAATTCGTAAGTCGTCGCGACAAGTCCCTTGCTCCCCCTTGTGACCGTCGCGGCGGCAGTGGGGCTGTCCGAGCCGAGGGCGGGGCGAACCATCAGGATCTCGCCGAAATATTCGAGGAGCGCGTCCACGTCGCCGATCTCGGGCGATAAGAGCGACGCAACGCCGCTTTGGTCCCGCGCCATCGCCGCTTCGAGGAGCGCACGACCTTTTTCTTCTCGTATGAAGGTATGCTCGTTTGTGCATACGATCTCGCGAGAACACTCAAAGCGGTCGCCTTGCCACAGATAGCGCAAGGTCGCGCGCCGTGACAGCATATCGCGGTAGGATCGTTCGATCCTGACCTCGTTGCCTTCGCAAAGGACGCTGTCGCCGCATTCTTCAAGCAGCCGTTTGGCGCTGCCGTCGACGAGGGAAAAGAAGGCGACGTACGTCCCTTCCTCGCACGCGGCGTCTAGCCTGACGATCGGGGCGCGTTGACCCGCGATCAGGGAGAGTTTCGGCGCGTAGATCGGGCAGGCGAGAGCGTGGGTGTAACGCACGGCGCCCGTGATCACGATCTCGTCGAGGACGCCGCATCGCACGCATGCGCGCGTCGGTTCGGATAGATCGGGGATATCGAGTTCCGCCCTCTCTTCCCAAGGTCGCAGGGTGGGCAGGGGGAATAGCTCCGCGCCCCATTGCCAGCGGATCACGCCGATCCTGCCGTCGACGAGGAGTTCTCCCCGCTCGGCGGTCAAGGTCGCCGCGCCGCATCCCGTGCCCGAGACGTAGGAGACCAAGCGACTTTCGCCCTCTTCCAGCGAAAAGGAGCGTCTGATCGCGAATCCGTCCGCAAAAAACTGTCCGCCGCTCGTGTAGATCTTCACCGTATCACCTCACTTTTTAATAATCTTATTCATTTGCGTGCAAAAATAGTCTTTTCGCGTGTATAATAGAGCCATGACTTTTCGAAAACTGCAAAAAAGCGACATCGCCGCCATTCGTCCCTACTTCCATACGTCCTCGCGCGTTTGCACGCGCGCCGTCGGCGTATTGTATATGTGGGCGAAGCCGTCCCAAACCGAGATCGCCTTCTATGAAGGCGGGGTCGTGATCAAAAATACCTTCGGGGGGACGGAGTATTTCGTGCCGCCGCAGGGCGAAAACGCGGCGAAAGGCTTTCGGCTGATCGAGGAGTACGTCCGTCAAACGGGGGGAGCGCTTCGCTTTTGTTCGATAGACGACGAGGACCTCAAACAACTTTTCTTGCGCTATCCCGCCATCGAGATCGAGAGCCACCGCAACTATGCCGACTATCTGTATTTGACGAGCGACCTCGCCGAGTATCGGGGCAAGAAGTATCACGGGCAGAAGAATCATCGCAACAAGTTTTTCCGCGAATATCCGCAGTATGAGTTTTTGCCGTTTGGGGAAGAGGATCTCCCTCTGATCTACGATTTTCTGGAGCGGCACAAGGCGCTCGCGCCCCGCAGCAGGGAAGAACTGATCGAATACGACGCCTGCTTCAAGCTCCTCGGCGCGATGGATTCACTCGATCTTTTGGCCGCGATGATCCGCGTGGACGGTGAGATCGCGGCGATCACGGTGGGCGAGATCCTGAACGATACCTTGATCATTCATATCGAAAAGGCGCTCCCTTTCTACGAGGGCGTCTATCCGACGATCTGCTCGCTTTTCGCGCAAAAGTACGCGGACAAAGCGACGTATATCAACCGCGAAGACGACGCGGGCGACGTGGGATTGCGTACCAGCAAGCTGCAGTATCATCCGATCGAACTGATCGACAAGAGGAACGCGCTGTGTTCCTTTTCCCGTCCGTTGCCCATAGGCACGGTCTTTACCGATCGGCTGGTGATCGACGAGTTTACGCCCGCCAATCTGCCCGCCTACGCGGCGCTTGCGACCGACGACGACAGGAATCGCTATTGGGGCTACGACTATCGCCGCGACCTCGGGACGGACCCCCCCGACGCCGAGCATTTCGGCAGAGAGATCAGAGAGGACGCGGCGCGCGGGGTCTGCTATTCGCGCAAGATCGCAGACCTCTCCGGTCGTTTTCTCGGCGAGGCGGTCTTGTATCGCTTCCGTGCGGACGGTTCCGCCGAACTCGGACTGCGTATTGTAAGGGACGCCGCCGGCAACGGCTACGGCAGAGAGGCGTATCGCGCCATCGCGGACGCCGCGCTTATCTCGCTTCCCAAGTTGCACGCCCGATGCTACAAGTCGAATGAGCCGAGCCGAAAGATGATCCTCGCCGCAGGTTTTTCATCGGTCGGCGAAGACGAAGAAATGCTGTATTTCGTCAGAGAGAAATAAAAAAGGGACTGCCGAAGCAGTCCCTTTCGTTTCCTTTAAGGATCAAGCAATCTCGACGT
>JAFZZX010000088.1 GCA_017615515.1 Clostridia bacterium | reverse complement strand
GGCGATCACGGTGAATCCTGCGGGCACTTCCGAGACGAAATCACGATGGCTCATCCAAGCGATACTCTCCCTCGGCACTCCCTTGAAAAGGGGCGAATCCGAGACGGTGATCTCCACCTTGCCGTACTCTCCTTCCGCCGCGTTTCGGACGACGCCGCCCGCGAGGTGGCTCATCAGTTGCATGCCGTAGCAAATGCCGAGGACGGGGATCCCGAGCGAGAGAACGTCCGCGGAAAAGGTCGGGGATCCCGCTTCGTAAACGCTATTCGGGCCACCCGTAAAGATGATCCCCGTATAGCCGCGCGCCTTTATCTCCTGCGAGGTGATCTTGTCGTAATTCACGACCTCTGCGTAGACGTGCTTTTCTCTGACGCGCCGCGCGATCAGCATATCGTATTGTCCGCCGAAATCCAGTACCAGTATCTTATCCATAATCCGCCTCAAATATCGATCCTCGCAGGCGCTTCTCCCGCGTCCGCGATGGATTTGATCTTCGCCAAATAGGCGCTCGTCTGCGCCGCCGATCTGCCCGTATAGAGCGCGGGGTCGAGGACCTTTTCCATCTCCTCTTTCGTCATACCGAATGCCCGATCGCCCGCAAGGTCGGACAGAAGATCCGCCTTCTCCCCCGCCGCGATCTTCTTCTTCGCGCGGAGAGAGGCCTCGCGAATGATCTCGTGCAGCGCTTGTCGGTCACCGCCGCGCTTGACCCCTTCCATCAGGATATTCTCCGTCGCGATGAAGGGGAGATAGTCCTTGACACGGTTCAGGATCACCTTTTCGTTCACGACGAGACCCGCCGCGAGATCGGCGACGAGGCGCAGGATCGCGTCCGCCGCGAGGAATCCTTCGCACATCGCGATACGACGATTCGCGCTGTCGTCCAGCGTGCGCTCGAACCATTGGGAAGAGGCGGTGAGAGAGGCGTTCATCACGTCGGTCATCAAATAACGGGAAAGCGCGCAGATACGCTCCGCGTGCATCGGGTTGCTCTTGTAGGGCATCGCGGAAGAGCCGACCTGCTTCGCGCCGAAGCCTTCCGCCACCTCTCCGTCGTGCTGGAGAAGTCTGATATCGGTGGCGAACTTCGCCGCGCTTTCGGCGATCCCGGACAGCACCTTCAAGATGCGGGAATCGGTCTTGCGGGGATAGGTCTGCCCGCACACGTCGACGCATTCACGAAAGCCGAAGCTCGATGCGAGCATCGCGTTCATGCGGTCGATTTTGTCTTCGTCTCCCTCAAATAGCTCCATAAAGCTCGCTTCGGTGCCCGTCGTGCCGCGACAGCCGAGGAACTTCAGATCGGCAAGGAGCAGATCGAGATCCTTTAGGTCGGTCACGAGGTCTTGGAGCCACAACGTCGCGCGCTTACCGACCGTCACGAGTTGCGCGGGCTGATAGTGCGTGTAGCCGAGGGTCGGGAGCGCCTTATATTTGTCCGCAAAAGTCCATAGGGCTTTGATCGCGGTGGTTAATTCTTTTTTGACAAGAAGGAGCGCCTCTTTATAGATCACGAGGTCGGCATTGTCCGTCACGTAGCAACTCGTCGCGCCGAGGTGCATGATGCCCGCCGCCGTAGGCGCCGCTTTGCCGAAGGCGTAGAGATGCGCCATCACGTCGTGCTTGACCTCTCTTTCCCGTGCCGCCACGACGTCGTAATCGACGTCCGTAAGGTGCGCTTTCATCTCCGCGAGCTGTTCGTCCGTGATCGGCAGTCCGAGCGCTTTCTCGGCGGTCGCGAGCGCGAGCCACAGTTTGCGCCAGGTCCGATAGCGCGTATCGGCGGAAAAGAGCGCCGACATCTCGTCGGAACTGTATCGTGCGGTAAAGGGGGTTTCGTATCTGTCTTTCATCGTCTGCTCCTTTGGGGATTATTTGTCTTCTTGCGTTCTGATCACGACGCTCTCACGCTCCGGTCCGACCGAAACGTAGGAAATAAAGCACCCGATCTCCCGCTCGATATAGAGGACGTATTCCTGCGCCGCCCGAGGGAGATCCGACCACTTGCGCGCCTTGGACACGTCGGTTTTCCACCCTTTCAGGTACTCGGTGACGGGCTTCGCTTCGTCAAGGACGGACGGAAATGGGAACTCCTTGGTGAGCGCTCCGTCCACTTCGTACGCCGTCACGACGGGGATCTCGTCCATATAACTGAGAACGTCGAGTTTCGTGAGAGCGATCTCGGTGGCGCCCTGTTGCTCGACGCCGTAACGAGTGGCGACGAGATCCAAGGGACCGACCCTGCGGGGACGACCGGTCTTGGCGCCGTATTCTTCCCCCGCCTCGCGCAGTTCATCCGCCTCTTCGCCGAACCATTCGCAGACGAAAGGCCCTTCGCCGACGCAGGTGGAATAGGCTTTGATCACGCCGATCACCCGTTCGGGACGGAGAGAAGGGAGCCCCGCGCCGATCGGCGCGTACGCCGCGAGGGTGGTCGAGGAAGTCGTGTAAGGATAGATGCCGTAGTCCAGATCTCTCAAGGCGCCGAGTTGCGCCTCGAAGAGGACGCGCTTGCCCTCTTGCTTCGCCTTCTTCAAAAAGGCGCCCGTGTCGCACACGAAGGGGAGCAATTTTTCGGCGTACTCTCTCAGCCACGCCTCGATCTCCTCGAAGGGATAGGGCTCCGCGCCGTACATACCGCCGAATAGGAGATTTTTCCATTCCAGAAGGTCTTTGACGTGCGCTCTCGCCTTCTCGGGGCGGAAGAGCTCGCCGTACATCACGGTCTTCTTTTGATACTTGTCAGAATAGAAGGGTGCGATCCCCTGCTTGGTGGAGCCGAACTTCTTGTCCTTGAGGCGCGCTTCTTCGAGCTCGTCCTGCCTTCTGTGCCAGGGGAAGAGAATGGAAGCGCGGTCGCTGATCTTGAGGTTCTCGGGCGTGACCTCGATCCCCTTTTCTCGGACGGTCTCGATTTCCTTAATGAGATTCTCGGGATCCATGTATTGAATTCGGTTCCACGCGGATTAAAAGCGTTCTGATTAACCGTAATCATGAAGTCATTGCGAGCGGAAGTCACGAATG
>JAFZZX010000087.1 GCA_017615515.1 Clostridia bacterium | reverse complement strand
TCTGATCATCATCGGATTCGTTCTGAAGATGTTAAACATGAAGATGATCATGGATCTTCTTTTCAACGGCAGCGATCCGATCGTCAGTGCACAGGGCGGCAAATTCGGCCTGATCCTTGTGGCGATCGGTGCGATCGGCGTGGTCACGAAGAAGTCGATCTTCAACCATCTGGCGGATCGCTTCGGCGACAAGGTCGAGCTGAACGGCAGGGCGAATAAGACCCCGAACGGCAAACTGCTCCTTTCGGACAATCACTTCGCGTTTGCACCCGACGGCAGACGGGTTTGCTTCACCTATATCTACGAAGACGACGACGGTAGGATCACGATCCTTCTGCGTACCGACGAACCGCACGCGAAGATCATTCAATCGGTACACCCCGCTACGGGCACGAAGAGCGCTTTCCCGAAGAATAAGGAAAGGGATTGGTACAGCGTGGTCGTGGACGACACCTTCACCGAGACGGGCGTCTATGCCGAGCTGGATCGCGCCGCCCTCAATATCATCGAATCCGAACCGTTACCCGAGGTCGAGACGGCGCCCGCAGAGGTCTCGCTGAAAGAGTCCCTTGCCGCGGCGAAGACGGTCGGGGCGGTCGGCGTGGTCAGCAAGAAGAGCGTGATCGACTATTTGCGCGAGAAATACGGCGACAAGGTCGAACTCAACGGCAGGGGCAATCGCACGCCGAACGGCAAACTGCTCCTTTCGGACAATCACTTCGCCCTTGGGGACGGCAAACGCGTTTGCTTCAGCTATATCTACGAGGGCGAAGGCAAGATCGTCGCGCTGTTGCGTCTCTCCGCGAAGCAGGCGAAAGAGCTCAATAAGGCGCACGCCGCGACGGGCGTCAAGAGCGCCTTCCCGAAGAACAAGGACAAAGACTGGTACAGCGTGATCGTGGACGATACCTTTACGGACGCGGACGTCTACGCGCTGTTGGACGAGTCGATCGCTTACGTTCTCTCTATTTGATGCGTTCCGCGGACGCTTGCCGAGCCTCCGCGGACTTCCGATTCGGCACATTACGGATTAAGGATAACAAAATGAAAAGAACAACTGTCGTTTCTCTCTCGATTTTACTCGTCATCATTCTCTTCGGGTTATGTTTTTCCGCTTGTCAAAAGAAACACGTAACCAGCGAATACGTCGCTTTCGAGGTGGAAATGAAGGGAGATACGTTCAAGATATTGCAACTGACCGACGCTCACCTTATCAACGCCGATTCGACGTCTGCCAATCCCGCGATGGACTTGACCCTTCGCGACGAATGGGCGAAGACCGCGATCACGGAAGTGATCCGTGCGGCGGATCCCGATCTGTTGGTCGTGACCGGTGATACGACCTTTACTCTCGAGCTCGTGACCCACATCGTGCCCGGCACCAACGACGATAACCTCGAGGCGTTTATCAAGCTCACCGATTTTATCGACGGATTCAATATCCCGTGGCTCTTCTGTTTCGGCAATCACGACGAAGAGGGCTATCTGACCTTGGCGCCCGAAGACGCGGTGGAGACCAAGCGGCTCCTCGGCAGGCATCTGCAATCCGATTCGATCAAGAATTGCCTATTCGACCAAGGACCTACGACCATCAACGGCGTCGGCAACTATATCGTCAACGTACTCAATAAGGACAAAACGGTGAATACTTCTCTCGTGCTCTTCGACAGCGGTTCCTATCTCAAGACCTACGACGCGGAGCTGAATAAGAACTATTCCGATCAGCGCAAGTACGAATACGTGCACGACGATCAGCTCGATTGGTACGAGCGCGCGATCCGCGACATCTCCGCGATCGAGGGGCGCACCGTTCCTTCCATCATCTATCAGCACATCCCTTTCCCCGAGTATAAAACGGTGCTGGACGCCTACGTCGGCGCGCTCGCCGCAGCGGGCGAGGAGTGGAGCGAGACCATCAACGAGGATTGGCAGTTCGGTACGGCGCGCACCTTGTCGACCAAGATCGGCGAGGTCACCTATTACGGCGGCATCTGCAACGAGGAGGATCTCGAGGTGTGTTGTTCCTTCGTGGGGGATTGGACCTATCGCAAGGGAAAGACTCTGACCTACGACGGCGGACACGAGTTTGATAGGATCACGTCCCTCGGCAGCACGAAATACGTCTTCTGCGGGCACGATCACCGCAATACCTTCTCCTTCTCCTACAAGGGAGTTTGGCTGGGCTACGGTATGAGCATCGACTACAGCGCGAACGGACTGATCCCCGCACCTTTCGCACACAACCAAGACATCTACGACGAGACCGTGCAACGCGGCGGCACCCTGGTCACGATCGGGACGGACGGCGGCGTATCGGTCGCGCA
Organism: Clostridia bacterium; assembly: GCA_017615515.1. Taxonomy (GTDB): domain Bacteria; phylum Bacillota; class Clostridia; order Christensenellales; family CAG-1252; genus CAG-1252. The sequence continues at coordinate 528 of JAFZZX010000087.1, read as the reverse complement.
AGTTCCCTTTACGCGCAACCTCTATCAAGAGGAGAGCGAGCGGAGAAGTCAGGCGGCGTAATATGGGCAAGAGAGTGGTCGTCGGACTCAGCGGCGGCGTGGACAGCGCGGTCGCGGCGCTCCTTTTGAAAGAGCAGGGCTACGAGGTCATCGGGCTGTTTCTGCGTAATTGGAAGGAAGAGGACGAGTGCGGCAGATGCACGGCGGACGAGGACTTTCGTGACGTCAGACGCGTCGCGGAGAGAATCGGCATTGACTACTACGCCGAGGATTTCTCCGAAGAATACTACGCTCGCGTGTTTGAAGGCTTCGTCGAGGAATATAAGCGCGGTCGCACCCCGAATCCCGACGTGCTGTGTAACCGCGAGATCAAGTTCGAGGCGTTCGCGTCCTTCGCAAGGGGGCTGAACGCGGATTACGTTGCGACGGGGCACTATGCCGCCGTATCGCACGGGGACAGACATCGTCTCCTGCGCGCACGCGATAATAATAAGGATCAGACCTACTTCCTGAATCAAGTCACCGAGG
>JAFZZX010000086.1 GCA_017615515.1 Clostridia bacterium | reverse complement strand
GACCGAGACCTTATCCGCACACGGCGTTGCGGCGACGGCGCATTCGGTTCGCGGCAAACTGACCGCGGGCGTCTATGAGATCGACGCGACGATCAGTTCGCAATTCGTTACGGGACTTTTGCTCGCGCTCCCGCTCCTTGAGGGGGGGGACAGCGAGATCCGTCTCGTCGGCAGGGCGGTCTCCGCTCCTTATATCGACATCACGCTTGAAGTGCTTGCAAAAGCCGGCGTCAAAGTGAAAAAAACGGAAAGAGGCTACGTCGTTCGGGGCGGACAAGCCTATCGCCTCGGCGAGGCGGTCGTTCCCGGGGACTTCTCGGGCGCGGCGTTCCCCCTCGTTGCGGGGGCGCTCGGGGACGGGGTCACGGTCGAAGGTCTCGACCTATCCACAGCCCAAGGGGACAAAGCCGTCGTGGACGTGATCCGCTCGGCGGGCGGCGTCGTCACGACCAAAGGCGACCGAATTACGGTGAAAAAGGGCGCGCTTCGCGCCTTCACGGCGGACGTCGGCGAAACCCCCGACCTCGCGCCGATCCTGTCGGTGCTCGCGGCGTACGCTTCGGGCGAAAGTCGGCTCGAAAAGGTGGCGCGACTAAGGGACAAGGAGAGCGACAGGCTCTCCGCGATCGAGGAAATGCTCGCGGCGGCGGGGATCGCCTCGCACGAAGAGGGGGATGCGCTCGTGATCCTCGGCGGCGCGCCGCACGGCGGGGCGTTCGACAGTCGGTCCGATCATCGTATGGCGATGTCGGCGGCGATATTGGCGGCGTTCGCAGAGGGGGAGAGCCGCGTGGACGATATGACTTGCGTAAAGAAATCCTATCCCCGCTTTTGGGAAGATTTCGCGCGTTTGGGAGGCAGGTATGAAGTGGAAGGGTGATAGGATCGCGTTCGAAGTGTACGGCACGTCGCACGCTCCCGAGGTCGGAGTGCGGGCGATGGGACTGCCTACAGTCAAGATCGACGCCGAGGCGCTGGATCGGTTTTTGGATCGTCGTCGCGCAAAGGCGGCGGCATATTCGACCAAGCGGTTCGAGGCGGATCTTCCCGAGATACAAAGCACGGCGAACCTTTTTCACGCCGTAATCAAAAATACCAACGTCCGTAGCGGCGACTATGCCGACCTGTACGGCGTGCCCCGTCCCTCGCACGCCGATTACGCGGCGCACTTAATGGACGGCAGACTGGATTTTTCGGGCGGCGGCGAATTCAGCGGCCGCTTGACCGCGCCCCTCTGCGTATTGGGTTTTGCGGCGAAGACCGCCCTCGCGGAGCGAGGGATTCGGGTCGCGGCGTGGGTCTCCGCGATCGGCTCCGTCAAGGGCGCGACCTATCGGGACGGCTTGACGAACGAAATGCTCTCTTGCGGAGAGAGGGGGGAATGGACCCCCGCGAAAAAGGACGAAATGCTCGCGGAGATCGAGTGTGCCGCGGCGGAGAAGGACTCGGTCGGCGGCAGGATCGAGATCGCGGTCACGGGGCTCCCGGGCGGCGTTGGCGGCGGTTCCTTCGGGTCGCTCGAGGGGAAGATCGCCTCGCTCGCCTATCTGGTCCCCGCGGTCAAGGGCGTGGCGTTCGGTGCAGGGTTCGACCTTGCCGAGATGACGGGCTCAAGGGCGAACGATCCGCTTCGCTACGAAGGGGGCGAAGTGACCTTCGAGAAGAACGACGCGGGCGGCATCAACGGCGGGCTCAGCAACGGCAACGCGCTGACCCTCGCGGTCGCCGTTCGTCCCACACCCTCGATCGGAAAGAAGCAACGCTCGATCGACCTCGTTAAGAAGGAAGATCGCGAAATAGAGATCAAAGGCAGACACGACGCCTGTATCGTGCCGCGCGCGGTGCCCGTCCTTGAGGCGGCGGTCGCGATCGCGGTGCTCGACGCACTCTTGGAGGAAGGAAAATGAGCGAATTAGACGTACTCAGAAAGGACATCGACAGACTGGACAAGGAGATCGCCGATCTGTTGCTCGCGCGCTTCGAAGTCGTCAAGGAGATCGGCGCGGTCAAGAAACGCGACGGGATCCCCGTGACCAACGCGGGCAGAGAGGAGATCGTGATCCAAGGGGTGCGCTCCCGCACGCCCGACCCTGCAGCAAAAGACGCGCTCGAACGTGTGTATCGCGCCGTGATCGAAGCGTCCAAGAATCTTGAAAAATAAAAGAGCCGATAAGGAGGAAGTATGTATAACCGTAACGTTTATCAAGACGCGACCAAGGACAAAATCGCGAAAATTACCGATTTTTGCGAAGATTACAAGGCTTTTCTTTCAAAGGGAAAGACCGAGCGCATGTGCGTGAACGAGATCGTCAAAGAGGCGGAAAAGGCGGGGTTCGTCCCCGCGGAGAGCAAGAAGACGCTTGCGGCGGGGGACAAGGTCTACTTCGTGAATAAGCGCAAGAACGTCGTCCTCTACCGCATTGGTACTCGCCCCTTGACCGACGGACTGCGTATCCTCGGCGCGCATCTCGATTCGCCGCGTATGGATCTCAAGCAGAATCCCCTATACGAAAAGGAAGAGTTCGCGCTGTGGGACACCCACTATTACGGCGGCATCAAGAAATATCAATACGTGACCGTTCCGCTCGCCGCGCACGGCGTGATCTGCCTGAAGGACGGCAAGACCGTCGAAGTGCACGTCGGAGAGGATCCGACCGATCCCGTCCTCGGCATCACCGATCTCCTGATCCACCTGTCGGGCGAAATGATGCAGAAGAAGGCGGACAAGGTCATCGAGGGGGAGAAACTCGACGTGATCGTCGGTTCCATGCCGCTCGACGGGGAAGAGAAGGACGAGGTGAAAGCCAATATCCTGCGCCTCTTCCGCGAGCGCTACGGCGTCGAGGCGGAGGACTTCGTCTCCGCCGAGATCGAGATCGTCCCCGCGGGTCCCGCGCGCGATTTCGGACTGGATAGAAGCATGGTCGCGTCCTACGGACAGGACGACCGCGTGTGCGCTTACACCTCGCTCCGCGCGCTCCTTGACGGCGAGGCGCCCGAATACGCCTCGTGCGCCCTCTTCGTGGACAAAGAGGAGATCGGCAGCGTCGGCGCGACGGGTGCGCAATCGCTTTTCTTTGAAAACACCTTGCTCGAACTTCTCGCAAAGACGGGCGCGGACGACGTTTTATCCCAGCGCAGAGCGCTGGAGCGTTCCTATATGCTTTCGAGCGACGTCAACGCCGCGATCGACCCGATCTACAGCGGCGCGAGCGACAAGGGGAACTGCGCGAAGTTCAATCACGGCATCGTCTTCGAGAAATACACCGGCGCGAGAGGGAAGAGCGGCGCGAGCGACGCGAACCCCGAATACATCGCGAAGATCCGCCGCGTGATGGACGAGGCGGGCGTGTGTTTCCAGACGGGCGAACTCGGCGCGGTGGACCAAGGGGGCGGCGGCACGATCGCCTTTATCTCCGCGCGCTACAATATGGAAGTCATCGACGCGGGCGTTCCCGTGCTCAATATGCACTCCCCGATGGAGATCACGGCGAAGGCGGACGTCTACGAGACCTACCTCGCCTACGCGGCGTTCCTACAAGGTAAGATGTAACAAAAGCGGTTAATCCCGTCGCTTGAAAAAAGGTCGCCGACTGCACGGCGACCTTTTTTGTTCGATTAAAACTGCTTTTAACGGAAAAGCATCGCGGCGGTAAACATCGCTTGTTGTTGATATTGCAAGGAAGTGATGCGCGAATTGATGATGGCGTTTTGTTTCATCACACCGGAGAAGCCTTGATAGACCATATTGCCGAGGGAGGCAATGCTATTCCCCAAAGCAAGGAGGTGGCTATTGAGTTGTTGCAAACTGCCAAGCACGTTACTGCGATAGTTCTCGGTTTCCAAAAGGTTGATCGCTTCCTTCAAAGTGTCGGCGCGTCGGTCGGTCACAAGCGCAAGCAGGCATTTTACGTGGTATTCGTCCCTGTATCTGTCGGGGAGGGGGATCACCTCTTTCATCTCGTTGTGTATGTCGGTGAGTTCCTTCCGTGAGGATTCAACGACGGTGATGTTTTGGTCGATCAAAGCGTTGTATTTTGCGCGTTTTTCTTTTTCGTAGGAGATGAAATCGGGGGATTTATAGACATTCTCGTTCAGCCAAGAGTCCTTCTGGGGTTCTTTTTCCGTCCATTCTTCCTTTTTGAAAGCCTCTTCTTTGCTATCCTCGGCCACGTTGCCGATCTTTTTGATGATGGTTGCGATCACTACGCCTGCGACTACGCCGACGAGTAGCCCCAAAAATACGCTATCCGAAGCCCATAAGATTCCGGCAAAGGTTCCGAAGAAAGTTGCCAGTCCGAAGACGCATACCATGATGGTGATTGCGATGCGCAACGGTTTTGTAGCCTTATCTTTCTCGGCTTCGATGTCGCGGTTTTTTGCGTCGACGGCTTGCTACCTTTG
>JAFZZX010000085.1 GCA_017615515.1 Clostridia bacterium | reverse complement strand
CGCCGCGAGGGTCCTATCCGCGAGCGCGACGGACAATTCGTCGCCGATATACAGCCCACCGAAGATATTGCCGAAGATCTCGACGAGTTGCTCGGTCGAGAGCGAGGACGCCGCCGCCGCAGGCATCGAGGGATACTCCGTTTCTGCGGACAGCGCTCCGGCGAAATAGTCTTCCAGACGAATGCGATACATAAACTTCGGCAAGGTCGTGCCGTCTGCGGAAAGGGACAGATTGGTCGCGTCCACGAAGACAGCGGTCTCACCCGCTGCGTATTCGCCGTACCAGATCGACAGAATGCGATTCGCCTCAGACATATCGCTCGTGGTGGCGTTGACTCTCTTGTAGATATTGAGAGCGAGATCGACGCCCGACAAGGTCAGATGGGTATTCGCTCCGCTGATCAGGTCGGACATGGCGACGGGAGAGAAGGCGACGTTCGCGTCCACCTTGAGATCCAGTCCGCCCGAGAGCGGCTCCTTGACGCCGAGCACGCAGGTGAGTTCTCCGATCACGCCGCCGAGCGCGTCGCCGAGATTGAGCTCGGTCAAACTGCCCGTGTCGCCGGACAGCGAAAGCACGGTCGAGACCGAGAATCCGGTGAACTCCTCAAGGGTGTCGTAACCCGCCGAGGAGAAACTCTCTTTCGGTACGATGAAGGTCGGGGCATAGCCGATGGACAGACGATCCACCGCAATGGTCAGGAAGGTATCTTCCGCGAGCTTGATCTGCGCGTCGAGATAGATGCCGAACCCGCTGCCGAGGATCCCGAGCTCCACGCGGATCTGCCTGATCGCAACGTCGGTGCTGGACAAGGTAGGATTGACGCCGTCGTAGATCGAAGCGAAGAGATCGAACTTGTCTTGGGCGGACTTGACTTTCTTCGCGAGAGAGTCGATCTCGGCTTGCCGCGCTTCCGCGAGTTCACCCGCCGTCTTATTGAGTTCGGCGAGTTGCTCGCGCGCGGTTTTGATCTTGCCGTTCAATTCCGCCTCTTCACCGATGCCGACCGCTTGCTCCAGTTGCAAGGTCAAGGCAGCGATGCGCGCCTCGCATTCCTTGATCTCTTTCGCGTTGTCGGAGATCCGTTTGTCGTAATCCGCGACCACCGCACTGTTCGCCGCGTTTGCGATCGCGCTGTCAAGGTCTTTCTTGGCGGTATTCGCAAGACCCGAAACGATAGAGAGGATCGCCTCCCTGTCAAGGGTCAAGGCGATCGCCTTTCTGCCACCCGGCTTGCGCTCCATCGTCTTGACGACGCGCACGATCAGGCTGAAGACGTCGAGTTTCGCATAGCTCTTGCCTTCGCCGGCTTCCGCAACGAATTCATAGGTGCCGTTCTGCACGATCGCGGAAAGCGCGTCCGAGTAACTGCCGCCCGGCGCAAAGGTGTCGATCAGGATCTGTCGGGTCTCCTCACCCGCCGCGCTGTTTTCTTCCGCGGTGCCGAGCAAGGAAGCCATGGTTTCGGTGATAAAGGAGTTGATCGTCGTGGCGAGGTTGATCCCCTCGTAGACGAACTTCGGCATATTGAGAGCGGACAGATCGACGTACAGGGCGTTTCTGCTGCCCACGTAATAGACCGTGCCGAGGCGCTTGTTGCCCGCGCTCCGCATCTCGTAGATCTCCATCTCTATGTAGTTGCGTTCGTTCTTGTTCCAATCGAGTTCCGCATTGACGTCGATGAGGAGTCCGAGCGTCCCCGCCCCGAGGGTCAAGGTGCGCTCGCTGAGACTGCCGAGAGAGTCCAGTCCGAAGTATTCGCGGAGCACGCCGCCGATCAGGTTCTCGACCGTGACTTGCTTCTCGGTCTCGTTGTTGAGCTCCAAGCGGAAGGTGAACTCCAGGTTGGTCACGCCGAACTTCCTGTAATCGTTGAATTCGGGGAAGTTGATCGTGCCGACTTCGGCGCCCGAAGTGCCGTAGTATTGGTTGTCGACCGTGAAATCAAGGACGAAAATATCCGCTCCGTAGCCGAGGTCGGCGTCGATGGAGACGAGCTTTCCGCCCTGCAGATCCACCGTAAAGTCACAAGTGATGGTCTCGAAGGTATAGTTCGCGATCGTGGTCAGCGAAATGCCGAACGCGGAAGTCAGGATCGCGTCCACTTGGAAGCCTTCGAGCAAGCTGCTGACGACGGGGTTGCCGAGCAGGCTCAGAACGTAATTGAGGGTCTTGTTGATGTTGGTCTTGAGAACGAGGCGCGTCGCGTCCCCCTTCTCGATCTTGGTCACGCTGCGAATGGCGGAAGACGCCATATTGTTGATCAACGTACCGACCGAAGTGAAGTTCGGAATATCGATCGACATCACGTCGCCCATCATCCCCGAGACCTTGTCGTAGACGCCGTCCGCGACGGTCAAGAGGTCGTGCAGGCTGAATTCGTCCATATAGACGCTCACGCCACCCTCGTCGTTCGGCACGTTCAGGTAGAAGACGCTATTCACGTAATACAGCCCGAACACGGCCTCGCGCGTAGCAGAAGAGTAGAGTTCAAACAGCAATTCGGTCTCGGAATCCTTCTTGCGGTTGTACTTGCACTCGAACAGGGCGTACATATTGAAGGTCTTGCCGCTCTCCACTACGGTCATATCCTCCGATACGAATTTGAACGCCAACGTGTCGCTCTCGTCTTCCACGGCGAGCGCCTCTTTGAGGTACGAGAAGAACTCGTCGACCGACGAATCGGTCTTCTCTCCCCCGTCCACGTCTATCTGCGAAGTCGACGAGCCGCCGCCCGATGAGCCGCCGCCCGACGAGCCGCCCGATGACGGGACTACGGTGGTCGTCTTCGGCGCACAAGCAAATGCGACAAGAGCCACCGCAAAACAGAGTAGCAATATCAAGAGTATTTTTGTGTGAAGATTTTTAGTCATATTTCCTCCGAGACCGTGCATTATCACGCGCATAACGCTCGCGCATAGATAATTACACAAACTTATTCTATATCGCGGTCGCGCGCTTGTCAATATTTATTAATTTTTCTTATCCGAAAATCTGCCCTTTCTCCCTCCTCCCGCAATCGACGATCACCCCCGCCCGTGACAAAAAAGGCGCACTCCCTTTAACGGAAATGCGCCGAGATAGGCTCGCCTTTCGGGGCGAAAACGCGTCCCTTTTCTTATAGATCTTTCGAGAAAAACCGCTCGACCAACACCGCAATGGTTTTGCCGGAATAGTCGGATATATCTTCATTTATTTTAGAAACGAAGTCGGAGTTTTGGAGCTGCTCGTCGAGACTGGTGCCGAGGAGTTCTTCCTCGGTCGGGATCGTGATCTTCGCCATCAAATAGCGCTTGCGATAGAGCACGCCCTTTTCATAGCGGTCGGTGCCGTCCTCGTTGACGGACGTAAACGTCAAAATGCCGCGCGCGGCGGAGTAATACCCTTTCTTGACCGTATAGTAGCCGTCCTCGTCCGCCGCGTACACGTTGCCGCCGCGGAAACGCAACTTGTCCTCTTGGTCGTTGATGCGGTAGACCCCCTCAAAGCTATCCGAATCGGCGCCCGCTTCGCGGAACATCTCGACCGAATCCCCCGCAAAGAGGTTCTTTTCGTAGGCAAAATACTGCGTTCGGGGCGTGAAGGCGGCGGCGAGCGTGCCGTACATCGAGAGGACGTCGTCGCTCGCGCCCGATGAGATCAAAATGTCCTTGTAACGCGCCGTCACGAGATCCACCGCTTCGTCGCTGCAAATGATCGTATATGCGTTGGGGACCTCGGTATGCTCCACCACGCCCGATACGGTGAGTTCCCCTTCGATGAAGGTATATTCGAAGGTCGTCAGGTCGTCGCCGAACCGAAGGGCGCTGCGCGATCGAATGAAACGATCCGTGCGGGTGTCGTAGGTGTACATATAGTAGGTCTCGTCCGAAACGATCCCTTTATTGCAAGATGCAAGGGAGAAAAGCATTGTGAGCAGCATTATCGCCGCAACGATCATCGAAAACTTTTTCATAGGATACAGTATAGCACGAAAGGCGCAAAAACGCAACCTTCGCGCGAGAGTTGCTCAATTATTCGGCTTTTTCTTCTTTCTGTGAGCGTCTTCCAAAAGATCGTAGTACTTGTTAAAGACCTCGATCGCGATCATCTCGTCTTCTTCCAAGATCAAGACGTTTTCTCCCGTGTCGTCCGTTTCGACGCGGAAGACCATCGCCTCGTCCTCTTCGATCCCCTCGAGTTCCTCGATCGGTTTCAAGACGGCGAAAAGGGTCATTTGCTCCTTGACCCGATAGGGGATCACCGCGACCTGCTCAAAGTGTATCTCCTTCCCGTTCGACAAAAACATCGTGATCGGATCCTTGTTGTCTTGGTCGAGTAAAATGTCGAGAATATCTTGATTTTTATCGGACGATTTCATCTTTCACTCCTTTTCGACGCATCGAAAGCCGCTTCGTTATGCGACTACCAGTATAGCACGATCCCACGGGAAAAACAACTCATCCGCGCAAACGGGAGAGCAAGCGCGAAACAAAGAAAAAGCGCTTTTTTGCAGCAAAAGCGCCTTTTGAAGTTCTCGGTAAAGCGTTTGAAAAGCACACGAAACGGAAGGATCCCCACATATAAGGGATCGTAGTTATTCCGATTTTTTATTGGTGGCTGCGTCTTCTCCAAGGCGATCCTACATAAGATCGCAATATATCGCATAAACCTTTTCCGCAATTTCCTGATCGGTTTCTACGACGAGCCGCTCATCGTCATCGGTCTCTTCAACGCGAAACAAGATCGCTTGATCGTCTTCAACCCCCGGTATGGGCTCTAGCGGTTTCAAAAGGGTGAAGAGCGTATCTTCCCCGTCCACTTCATAAGGAATGACCGCACATTGCATAAAAGATATGCTCTTCCCTCCCTCGAGTCCCAGCGTGATGGTTTCGGTATTTTCCCGATCGAGCAATATTTCCGAAATCCTCTTCTTTCCGTCTGACGCCATTTTTTCTCCTTCTTGTGACGAAAACCACAATGTAATACCTTATTGCTATTATTGCACAAAAACTCGGACAAGTCAATAGCTTGGCTTCAGGCGAGACGGAATGAAAAAAGCGCCCTCGCCATCGCGAAAGCGCCTTTTGGCAGGAGTAGTAGGAATCGAACCTACACCATAGGAGTCAGAGGCCTATGTGCTGCCACTACACCATACTCCATCGTCG
>JAFZZX010000084.1 GCA_017615515.1 Clostridia bacterium | reverse complement strand
GTCCGTTGTCGCAGACTTGACTTTGCGAGACGACTGGGCGATGACCGCGGTGACTGCCGTCATGCGGGAAGCCGAGCCTGACTTGATCGTCGTGACCGGAGACGTCGTGTTTACGCAAAATCTGGTAGCCTTGATCACCCAAACAGACGACAATTACGAAGCCTTTCGAAAGGCCGCGGACTTTATCGACAGTTTCGGCATTCCCTGGGCATTCACTTTCGGCAATCACGACGAAGAAGGCTCGTTGATGGAAGAGATGGACGACGATAAGGAGAAGACCAAAAAGGCGCTCGGCGCCTATTTGACTTCCGATAGCATTAAGAACTGCTTGTACGTGGATGGTCCCGAAGGGATTAACGGTTGCGGAAATTACGTCGTTAACGTGTTGAATCGCAACGGATCCGTCAACACCTCTCTCGTCATGTTCGACAGCGGGTCATATATCAAAACGTACGATGAAAACAAGGGAAAGATGGTAGGCGGCATCTGGAATTACGAATACGTGCACGACGATCAACTCGATTGGTATGAAGCGGCGATCCGCGCGATCTCTGCCTCGGAAGGTCGGCTCGTTCCTTCGATGGTCTTTCAGCATATTCCTCTTCCGATCTATCAGACCGTGTTGGATGCGTATATGGCGGCGCTCGAGGCGAAAGGAGAGGCTTGGCGCGATACGATCAACTACGAATGGGAATACGGCAAGGAACGCACGCTCGAAACCGAGATCGGCGAGATCACCTATCACGGCGGGGTATGTAATAAGGAAAACCAAGAAGTATGCCATTCTTTTATCGGCACTTTTAACGGCGTGGAATACGACGGCGGACATGAATTCGAACGTATCTTGGCGCTCGGAAGCACCAAATACGTCTTTTGCGGGCACGATCACCGAAACACTTTTTCTTTCACCTACAAGGGCGTGCGTCTGACCTACGGAATGAGCATCGATTACAGCGCTGTCGGGCTCCTGCCCGAATCATTATATCCCAATCAAAACATTTACGACGAGACAGAGCAACGCGGCGGCACCTTGATCACGATCAAGGAAGACGGAGCCGTGACGCAACGGCAGATCCCTTTTGCGGAGAATCTGTATCGGGCGGCTCTGGAAGAAAAAGGCACGAAGAGTTGATCGGCCGAGGCGGTTGCATCTACGCGTTGGGCGTACGCGCGCGCCTACCATTCGGCGCGAAAGCGTTGACTTTCCTTTTCGCGTTGCGATACAATAATCGCGAGCGACGCTTCCCTTGCAGGGAAGAGCGTGCGGAAAGGAGCAACGTGCGGCGATGAAGAAAGAGTTTTCCGATTGCTACGATTTGGTGGTCTATCAGATCTATCCTCGGAGTTTTAAGGACTCGAACGGGGACGGGATCGGCGACATTAACGGGATCCTCTCCAAACTCGATTATCTAAAAGACCTCGGCGTGAACGCCATTTGGCTCTGCCCGATTTTCAAGAGCCCTCAATGCGACAACGGTTACGACATCTCCGACTACCGCGACATCGATCCGATCTACGGCACGATGGCGGACTTCGACCGTCTGCTCACCGTCGCGCACGAAAAGGGGATCAAGGTCATTATGGACTTCGTCGCGAATCATACGTCGAGCGAGCACGAATGGTTCCGCCGCGCCCGATCTTCCAAAAGCGACCCTTATCACGACTATTACTACTGGGCGGACAAGCCCCTCAACGACTGGCGCTCCGAGTTCGGCGGCAGCGCGTGGGAGTACAACGAGCCGACGGGCGAATACTATCTGCATTGTTTCGCGGTCGGGCAACCCGACGTGAACTGGAACAATCCCAAGGTGCGCGAGGAGTTCAAGTCCATCGTGGACTTTTGGGTTAAAAAGGGCGTGGACGGCTTTCGCTGCGACGTCCTCGACCACATTTCCAAGGATTTCGAAAAGGGACTTCGGCGCAACGGCCCGCACCTGCACGAATATATCCGCGAGGTTTTCGGACGGGATCATCTCCTCAATCTCTATACCGTGGGCGAGGCGGAGACCACCGAAGAGAGCATTCTCGCGACCTGCGGACAGGACAGACGGGAGCTGAAGAGCGTCTTCCAGTTCTCCCATTTGATGGTGGGCAGAAAGGGCAGATACACCCCCGTGCCGTGCCGTATGGACGAGGTCAAGGACATTCTCGAAGGGTGGGAGCGTTTCACCGAGGAGCGTGACCTCTTATACGTCCTCTTGACCGACAACCACGACCGTCCGTGGTTCCTGTCTCGCACCGGTAACGATCGCGAACTTCGTTACGAATGCGCGACCTGTGTCGCGACGATGGTCTATCTGCTTCGCGGCGTGCCTTTCATCTACGAAGGGCAGGAGATCGGCTGCGCAAATTCGCATTTCGACGACCTTACCGCTTTCAACGACGTGGAATGCCTCGGCTACTACGAGGAAAATAAGGACAAGGAGAGCGAGGAGAAGCTCCTCGCCGAGATCAATTTCGGCAGCAGGGACAATTCCCGCCGCCCCTTCGCCTGGGACGGCTCGCCGAATCACGGCTTTACGACCGCCGCCGCGCCGTGGCTCCCGTACGCTTCGCGTTCGGACGAGATCAATCTCGAGGCGGACCTCGCGAGCGAGAAGTCGATTTGGCGTTACTACCGCGACCTTCTTGCCTTGCGCCGCGAGCGCGTCGCCTTTCGACAGGGCAGTTGCAGACAGTTGCAGCCTAGCAAGAAGGACTGCTACGTCTATTTGCGCGAATACGAGGGGGAACGATTCCTCGTCGTATGCAATTTCGAGCGCGAGCAGCGCTTTACGGGGTTGCCCGAAGGGCGACTCCTCTTATCCAATTTGAAACGCAGGGCGGGCGCGAACGGCGTTTACGCCCCCTATGAGTGTGCGGTTTACGACCTCACGAATAGATAAACGGAGATAGTTATGTTGTACGAAAAGAACAAAAACAAACAATTGTCCGAGTCCCTCTTCCGTAATCCGACCGCGGAGTACCGCGGCACGCCGTTCTGGTCTTGGAACGACGAGATCGAAGAAGAGGAATGTTTGCGACAGACCGCGATCTTCCGCGAGATGGGGTTCGGCGGCTATCATATCCACCCCCGCGCGGGGCTCGTAACGCCCTATCTCGGCGAACAGTTCATGTCCTGCGTAAAGGCCTGCGTCGAGGACGCGAAGAAGACCGACACCCTCTGCTGGCTTTACGACGAGGATCGTTATCCGTCGGGGTTTGCGGGCGGCGCGGTCACGAAGGACGGCAGATTCCGCAGGAGAGGGCTGATCTTCACGACCAAGAAACGCGCCGAGGACGCCGTTTTCTCTGGCGGCAGACAATGCGGCGGCGCGCGTCTCCTCGCGACCTACGCCGTGCGCTTGCGCTTCGGCAAGTTCGTATCGTACAAGCGGCTGAAAGAGGGGGAAAAGGGCGCGGGCAAGCGCTTCTACGCCTACCTCGTCGTGGACACCCCGACCGACACGTTTAACCAAGCGGGATACGTGGACACCCTCTGCAAAGAGGCGCTCGACGCCTTCGCGGACTATACCTACGGCGCCTACGAGAAGTGCGTCGGCAAGGAGTTCGGTCGGACGATCCCCGCGATCTTTACCGACGAACCGCAGATGAAGTTCCTCTCTCCCTTCCGCTCCTCGCTCTGCCCGAAAGAGGCGACCATCCCCTGGACGGACGATTTCGAGGACACTTACCGCGCGGCGTTCGGCACGGACGTTCTCGACACCCTTCCCGAGCTCTTTTTCGACGGGAAGATGCCCTCGATCCCCCGCACCCGTTTTTGCTATCATACCCATCGCACCGAGCGCTTCGCCGAGGCGTTCTCGGACAATCTCGGCGCGCATGCCGAGGCGCTCGGCATCCACCTGACGGGGCACTTGATGGAAGAGCCGATCCTCTCGACGCAAAGCGCGGCGGTCGGCGAAACGATGCGCCACTACAAGAACTTCGGCTTGCCCGGCATCGATATGCTGTGCGGCAGACACGAATACACGACGGCGAAGCAGACCCAGTCGGTCGTGCGCCAAAACGGCAAGGAAGGGATGCTCTGCGAGCTGTACGGCGTGTCGCGTTGGGCGGTGGAGTTCGGCAAGTTCAAGGAAGAGGGCGACTGGCTCGCCTGCCTCGGCGTGACGGTGCGCGTGCCGCACCTTTCCTTCTACAGTATGCGCGGCGAGGCGAAGAGGGACTATCCCCCCTCGATCTCCTATCAAGCGCCGTGGCACTTGAAGTTTCGGGCGATCGAGGATCATTTCTCTCGCCTGAATACCGCTCTTTCTCGCGGCAAGGCGCTGAACGAGGTCGCCGTGATCCACCCGATCGAGAGCTATTTTCTCAATCCTTTGACCAAATGCGCGCTGAAGGGCGGCAAGGGCAAGGCGCAGGATCGCGCGTTCCTCGACCTGACCGATTGGCTCCTCTTCGGCGGCATCGATTTCGATTTCATTTCCGAGTCGCTCCTGCCTTCGCAACGGGGCGACGACCCTCTAAAGGTGGGCGCGTGCGCCTACAAGACCATTCTCGTGCCGGGGCTCAAGACGATGCGCTCCACCACCCTCGACTACCTGAAAGCCTTTCGGGCGGCAGGCGGCAAGGTGGTCTTCCTCGGCGACGTTCCCACGATGACGGACGGCGTGCCGTCTGACGACGTGCGCGATTTCGCGAAGGAGTGCGAGGTGGCGCTCTATCGGAAAGAGGCGGTGCTTGACGCCGTCAAGGAAGATCGCTTCGTAACCGTCGATTCCGCAAAAAGGCAGGGAGAATACCTGTCCACGCTCCGCGCGGACGGAGAGAGCGAATGGCTCTTCCTGACCGCGCCGCGCGCGGGGTATCCCTATCCGCGTTCCGTGAATCTCAAGAACGATCCCGTCGTGATCGAGGACGAGGTCACGATCTCGGTGAAAGGGGAATGGTACGCGACCGAGTACGATACGGCGACGGGCGAGATCTACGCTCTTCCCGCCGAGCGCAAGGACGGCGCGACCTATCTAAAGAAGACCCTATTCAATAACGACAGCTTGCTGGTGCGTTTGGAGGTTGCGCCGCGGTGTGACGCCGCGCCGAGGAAAGACGTCGACGCCGTCAAGACGGACGCTCCACGGGCTCCGCTCTCGGTCGAGATCGAGGACGCCGTGCGCTACACCTTGGACGAACCCAACGTGCTCTTGCTCGATTACGCGACTTGGTCCACCGAGGAAGGCTTCCGCAAGAAGGACGCCCTCGACCGCATCACCAAGAAGGCGCGCAAGGCGTTCGGTTTCCCGCCCTATCGCCCGAACCTGCAACCGTGGGTACGCACGCCCGACGACAGGAAGTGCTCTTTGGCGCTCCGCTTCGAGTTCGACAGCGACGTCGCCCTTCCCGCGCACTTCGCGATGGAATACGAGGCGTTCTCCCTGAGCGTCAACGGCAGGGTGGTCGCGGCGGAGAGCGACGGCTACTACGTGGACAAGGCGATCCGCACCTATCCGATCGAGATCGCCGTCGGACACAACGTGATCGATCTCGTAGTCCCGATGGGGGTCTACGATTGTTTGGAGAATTGCTATTTGCTCGGGGATTTCGCCGTCGGGCTTGCGGGTACGGGCGCACGCCTGACGGCTCTGCCCGAGAAGGTCACGTTCTCGGATCTGGTCGAACAGGGATTCCCCTTCTACGGCGGCAAGATCACCTATCACACTTCGTTCAAGGCGGATGGCAGACCGGCGGAGATCTCCGCGCGCTATGCCTCTGCGCTCCTGACCGTTCGCGTGAACGGGGAAGAGCGGGATATTTATTATGCGCCCTATCGCGCGACCCTCCCGACCAAAAAGGGTGAGAACACGCTCGACGTCGTCGCCTACGTCCCGCGCCAAAACGCATTCGGCCCCGTGCATATCATCAGGAAGTACAAGCGCTCCGACAGCCCCGGTTGGTTCC
>JAFZZX010000083.1 GCA_017615515.1 Clostridia bacterium | reverse complement strand
TCTGCCTGCGATCGAGGTGCATAACGAGATCGAATCGGTTAGGGCGTCTATCTTGAAATCGATCAAGGGATTCGGTGGGAATCTCTATTTTACTTCCTCGGGGACCGAGGCGGACAATTTAGCATTATTCGGTTCAAAAAAGCGGAAAGGGTGTAACGTCGTTATCTCGGCGGTCGAGCATCCTGCCGTTTATAATGCCGCAAACGCCTTGAAGGATATGGGGGTAGAGGTGCGGATCGCTCCCGTAAACGGTGCGGGGGTGGTGGACGCCGAAGCGTTCGGCGCGTTGATCGATGAGAATACTTCGCTCGCATCCGTCATGCATGTGAATAACGAAACCGGTGCGCTGAATGACGTAAAAAACCTTTGTGCGCTTGCAAAACGCAAGAATCCACGCGTTCTTTTCCATTCCGACGGCGTGCAGGCTCTCGGTAAAACTCCCGTGAATCTGTCGGAGCTCGGGGTGGACTATTATACGATCAGCGGGCATAAGATCGGCGCGCCGAAAGGCGTTGCTGCGCTTTACGTAGCAAAGGGTCGCTCGATTTCGCCGATTTTGTATGGTGGCGGGCAGGAAGACGGCGTTCGTTCTTCTACGGAAAACGTCGGCGGTATCTTGTCTTTCGGCTATGCTGTATCCCGTTCGGTCGAAGAGTTGGCTGATTTAACCGTGCGTTATCGCGAGTTTGCCGCTTGTTTGCGCGATAAGCTTTCCACGATCGACGATATTCGTTTTCTTTCTGACGAGGAGTGTATTTCCGGAATCTTGACCTTTGCATTTAAGGATCTACGCGGTGAGGCGATGCAACATGCGCTTTCTGCGGAAGGTTATTTGGTCGGAACGGGCTCGGCTTGCTCTGCGCGCCGCGCGAACGATCGTATTCGTAACGCATTGGGTCTCGATAAAGCCTATTCGGGTGGCGTGATCCGCGTTAGTTTCGGCAGGGATAATACCATTGAGCAGGTGGAAGGTCTCGGGGACGCCGTCCTCGCTATCTACCGAAATATGAAAAAATATATAAGGAAATAATATGGAAAAAGTCATACTTTTGCGTTTCGGTGAGATCTATTTGAAGGGGAAAAACCGCTTTTCCTTTGAAAAGCAGCTTTTGGACAATATCGAACTGGCGTTGCGTGGGCTGAAACATCGCTTAGCGCGTATGCATGGCAGGTATTTGATCGAAAACCTCGATCCGAACGACGTTACGGAAGCGGAATTGCGTATAAAAAAGGTCTTTGGTTTGATCTCGTACAGCGAAGCGCTGAAGATGCCGACCGATCTTGAAGCTATGAAGCGGGAGTGTTTGGCATATCTGCCTGAAAGCGGCACGTTCCGTTTCACCGTCAACAGAGCGGATAAAAAGTTTCCTTTGAATTCGCAGCAAATCGCGATGGAGCTCGGAGGAGCGGCGCTTGCGTATAATCCGGCGTTGAAGGTGGACCTTTTCTCGCCCGATAAAGAGGTTTTCGTCGACGTGAGAGAGGAAGGCTATTCCTTTGTTTTCGCCGATAAGGTACCTTGCGCGGGCGGAATGCCGGTCGGGTGTTCCGGGAAGGGTGTGGTTCTTCTGTCGGGCGGGATCGATAGTCCCGTCGCGGCGTATCGTATGGCGAAGCGAGGGCTCAAAATGTACGGCGTGCATTTTCACAGCTTTCCATATACCAGCCCGATGGCGAAGCAAAAAGTCGTTGATCTCGCTAAGATCTTGTCGGAATATCAGGGCGGATTTCTCTTATACGTCGTCTCGTTCACCGAGATACAGCAACAAATACACGAACATTGTCCGGAAGAATATATGATCACGATCATGCGGCGTATTATGATGCGTATCGCGGAAAGGATCGCGATTAAGGAAGGGTGTGGCAGTATCACGACGGGCGAAAGCTTGGCGCAGGTCGCGTCGCAAACGCAGGAGAGTATCCGAGTGACCAATGAAACGGTGATGGAACTACCGGTCTTCCGTCCGCTGATCGGTATGGATAAAGAGGAGATCATCGCGACGGCGCGCGAGATCGGGACCTTTGATAAAAGCATCGAACCGTACGAGGACTGCTGTACGGTTTTCTTGCCAAAGTATCCCGTGATCAAGCCCAAGCCCGAGTTGATCCGCGCTGCGGAGAGTAAGATCGATTACGAAGCGTTGATCGATGCCGCAATGGGATCGACGGAAGTGATCAAGCTTTGACCGACGCGGACGATCTTCGTCTTTCGATAGACGGTTTTCCCCGCGTTTTTACAGATCAATTCCAGCTTTGCGAGAGGGAAAAACTGCGGCTCGAGATAAAAGCCCGATTCGGTATAAGGGCATTCTTTTCCGTTCAAATATGCCGAATATTCTACGTTTTTGAGCTTTTTGTAGCGTATATACGTTCCGTTTTTGCCCTGAGTGGTCGAAAGGTCTGCGAAAAAGAATGCGTCAGGATCGATGGCGTCGAAACGGTAGGTTCGAGGTGCTAAAACCGCTTCGGTTGCTCCGATCGAGTGTTCGGAGCGTGGGACGAGTTTGTGCATCTCGGTTTTGATGATCGAGTCGATTTCGATAGATCTCACGTTCATTGGCTTGAAAAAGGGACTCGGTGTATGGTCCGAATAGAGCGATTTTAGGGTCGAACGTACGACTTTCGTCGGAAGGTTTCCGCCGGTCAAGGTGTTTGGGAGAGGGTTGTCCTTGGATCGAGAGGAAAATCTGCATACCAGGGTGTGCTGTGTGGTGTAGGCGGCGCACCATGCGTCGGAATTGCCCGAGCCTGCGGCGACGGTCCCTGTTTTTGCCGCGATTTCATAGGGAAGTTGGGAGAGTTGCTTGGCTGTACCCGAGTTTTTGCACTCCATCAACATCGTGGTCGTTAAATAGGCTGCTTCCGCTGATAAAATACGGTCTTTCTCATATTCTCGTCTGAATAACAACTTACCGCTTTTGTCGGTGATTTTTCTTATAAATGATAGCGTATTGTGGGCGCCGTTGTTGGCGAGGCTCGTATATCCTTCACAGATTTCGGTGGTCGTAGAGCCGTAGGTCGTTCCGCCGAGCGCTAAAGCTAGGTTTTTGTCCTTCTCGGATAGAGATATTCCCGCTCGAATGAGTGTGTTCGTTGCCTTTTCAATGCCGATTTCGTTGAGGATGGATACGGCGGGAATGTTTAAGGAATGGGAAAGCGCGTATTTTGCGTCTATCCATCCATAGTTCGTGTCGTTGTAATTGGTCGGTTTGTAATTCCCGAAACTCGTCGGCGCGTCGTAGATCGGTGATGCGGGGATAAGGGTACCGTCTTGTATCGCCGTTGCGTATATAAACGGTTTTAAGAGGGAGCCGGGCTGGCGTTTTAAGGGTTTATTATCAAAATTGCTTGCGTAGGCGACGATACCCGAGAGTGTATTGTCTGCGATGATGATTTCGTTCGAAGACGGGGTGGGTAGACCTGTCGTGTATCGGTCGATCGCTGTCTCCGCGGCGGATTGTGCTTTTGGATCGTGGTAAGTGTAGACGTTGATCTTATGATTCTTTTGGGTTGTAAAACCGAGCGATTTTAACTCGGATAAAGTCGAATTGAGGTAAATGTGAGAGTAATTATTATGAAAATCGCCACAATCTAATACAATATCCATATCAATCGCACGATCGTATTCTTCTTCGGATAGGTATCCTTCTTGCTTCATTAAGCCGAGGATCATCTCGGCTCGTCCTTGATTGGCGTCCCATTTTTCGATAGGGGAATAACGTGATGGGTTGGCGATAATCGCGGCGAGTGTTGCCGCTTCTCGAGGATTTATCTCATCGGTCGATTTGTTTAAGTAGGCGGTGCATGCGTTCTTGATGCCATATATCCCTTTGCCGAAATAAAGGACGTTGAGATACATTTCGAGGATCTCGTCCTTTGTATATTGCTTTTCCAGTTCGATGGCGATCTTGGCTTCTTTTAGCTTCCTCTCGATGCTCTTTTCATTCGTGAGATGTGTGTTTTTCACCAGTTGACAGGTGATCGTGGAGCCCCCCTGACGAAATGACCCCGCCTTGACGTCCTCTATAACAGCGCCGACGATCCGCTTGACATCGATCCCATTATGCTGATAGAACCTTTTGTCCTCAACGGAGATAACGCGTTTATGACGTTTTCCGAGATCTCCTCTATCCGCACGTATTCGTCTTGGTTGATTATCCTGTCGTTTATGTCG
Organism: Clostridia bacterium; assembly: GCA_017615515.1. Taxonomy (GTDB): domain Bacteria; phylum Bacillota; class Clostridia; order Christensenellales; family CAG-1252; genus CAG-1252. The sequence goes on along the minus strand of JAFZZX010000083.1, from coordinate 4,140 downwards.
TAAAAAGTTACGGCAGATGGTGTCGGAAGGAGCGTATTATCCGCTTTTGCGTCTTTTGTGACGGCGTATATCAACGAAATCGATACGATCAAAATGAGGGTTGACATCGAAAACAGTATGATGATTGCGATCCTTCGACTTTTCTTCATGGTTTTTAGTATGGAAAAAAGACTAAAAAATAGTTGGTTTTTGTTGAAATATTATATTTTTTAATTTATACTTTTTATATGTATAAATACCATATCGTCACTTACGGATGTCAAATGAACGTCCACGAATCCGAGAAGATCGCGGGGATGCTGGTCGAACTCGGATATCATGCGGTTTCCTCTCCCGAAGAAGCCGATTTGATCGTCTTCAATACTTGTTGTATTCGCGACACCGCCGAAAAAAGGGCGTATGGCAATATCGGCGCGTTGAAACCGCTTAAAAAGAAGAACCCCGATCTGATGATCGCGGTCGTCGGTTGTATGACGCAACAGAAGAATGCCTCGAACGCACTTCTTTCCAAGTTTCCTTTCGTAGATATCGTTTTGGGGACCAATTCTTTGGATCAATTGCCGATCCTTTTGCAAGAAAAACGGCAAAAGGGTTCGTTGATCAGGGTCAATGAAGACCCGACGGTGGATCCTTCGCTCGAACTGCCGATCTATCGCACGAGCGGCACCAACGCGTGGGTCAATATTATGTACGGTTGCAATAATTTTTGTACCTATTGCATCGTGCCTTACGTCCGCGGTCGCGAGAGAAGCAGATCTCTCGAAGAAGTGGTTGCAGACGTGAAGCAGCTGATTTCGGAAGGCTACAAGGAAATCACGCTTCTCGGGCAAAACGTGGATTCCTACGGGCACGACCTATCCGATGGCTCCGATTTTGCTACGCTATTACAGCGCATTGACGCATTGCCCGGGAAATATCGCGTTCGTTTTATGACCAGCCACCCCAAGGATTTCGACAGAAGGACGGTGGACGTCATCGCGTCCTCTTCTCATATTTGCCACAATATCCATCTGCCCGTGCAGGCGGGGAGCAACGATGTCTTAAAGAGAATGAACCGCAAATACACCGTGGAGCAGTATCTCGAGATCGTCGACTATATCAAGTCCAAAATGCCTGACGTCGGTATCACCTCGGATATTATGATCGGATTCCCGGGGGAGAGCGAGGCGGACTTCGAATCCACGTGCGATCTCGTAAAGAAGGTGCGCTATTCCAACGCATTCACCTTCGTCTATTCGCCTAGGAAGGGCACCCCCGCCGCCACGATGGAGCAGATCTCCGCCGCGGTGAAAAAGTCCAGGATCACCCGTCTCGTTCAATTGCAAAACGATATTACGAAAGAACTGTCCGAAGGATACATAGGCGGTACGTACGAAGTATTGATCGAGGACGTCAATCCCAAGTATCCGGGCACGGTATGCGGTCGGACGGATTCCGGTCGTTTGGTCACTCTCACGGGCTCTCCCGATTTGATCGGTTCTTTCCTGATGGTCAAGATCACCAAAGCCAGAAGCGCTGCTTTGTTCGGCGAAATGATAAAGGAGTAAGTATGAAGTTTTCGGAGATAGATAAGGAACAGTTGTCCCCGATGATGCGTCGTTATTACGACACGAAAGTTCAGTATTCCGACGCCATACTGATGTACCGTCTCGGCGATTTTTACGAGATGTTCTTCGACGACGCGGAGACCGCCTCGCGCGAACTCGAATTGACGTTGACGGGTCGGGATTGTGGGTTAGAGAATCGCGCGCCGATGTGCGGCGTCCCTTATCACGCCGTGGACGGTTACGTGGCAAAACTGGTCTCCAAGGGCTACAAGGTCGCGATCTGCGATCAGGTCGGCGCTGTCCCCACGTCGGGAAAAGAGATCATGGATCGCGAAGTGATGCGTGTCATTACCGCGGGCACGGTCATTGACGAAGGTATGGTCAGGGCGGATCGTGGGAACTACCTCGTTTCGATCTATCTTTCAGAGAAAATTGTCGGCTTTGCCTGGGCGGATATTACGACGGGAGAATTCAACCTTTATGAGAAGAAGAGCGAGGACGTCGTCTCCGTGCTCGATAATTTCTTCGCCGCAGTCGGCCCTTCCGAGATCATTGCCAATGCGGAAGCGTGCGCTTATAATGATAAAGTACCGTCCTTATACAGCGGCAAATATCCCAAAATGCAGGCTTATTACGATTGGGCGTACAAGTATAACAATGCCTACGACTCCTTGAAAGCGGCGCTCAACGTGGCGACCCTCGACGCGTTCGACGTCACGGACAAGAAAGCAGCCGTATCCGCCGCCGGCGCCCTCAACGAATATTTGCATGAGACGCAAAAACGCGCTTTGCCGCAGTTCTCTAAGCTGAGTTATTTCAACGAGGGCAAGTATATGCTCTTGGATAGTGCCGCGAGGCGAAATCTTGAACTCGTCGAGACGAGCAAGGATCGGAAAAAGCAAGGCTCCTTATTGTGGGTCATCGACAAGACCGACACGAGTATGGGCGGCAGAATGCTGCGTAAGTGGCTGGATTATCCTTCTTTGGAAGAGAAGGTCTTAAACGCACGTTTGGATGCGGTAGCTTATTACGTCGAGCATACCGAAGAGCGGGCAAAAATCAAGTCCATCCTCTCGGAGCTAAGGGATCTCGAACGCTTTGCGGGACGATGCGCATACGGCAACGTCTCTCCCTCTGATATGTATCAGATCGCATTGACGTTGATGCGATGCCCCGAACTCAAAGGTTTGCTCGCGGAAGTCCCCGTTCAAATGATCAAAAAGATCGCGTCCGTACTCCCGTCGAAGACGCCGCTTGCGGACGAACTCCGAAAGGCGCTTGACTCCGAGCATTGCGGAGCCGAATACAAGCGCGGCGGATTCATCCTTTCGGATTACAATAAGGAACTCGCCGAATGTCGTGCGGCGAAACAGCACGGGGACGAATGGATCAGGACCCTCGAATTGACCGAAAAGGAACAGACCGGCATCAAGACGCTGCACATCGGATACAATAAAGTCTTCGGGTATTATATCGAGGTCAGCAAGTCCAACGTGGGGCTCGTGCCTTTCCGTTATCATCGCAAACAAACATTGGTAAACGGTGAACGTTATATCACCGAGGAATTAAAAGCGATCGAGGAAAAGCTGTTGACGGCGGAAAGCCGCGCACTCGAGATCGAGCTCGAACTATTTGAATCTTTCAAGAAGATGCTTGCGAACGAAGTGACGGATATGCTCAAAATCGCGAACGCGATCGCGGTGCTCGACGCCGTGCTATCCCTCGCGACCGTCGCCAAAGAAAACGATTACGTACGTCCGACGATCGGTAAGTCCGTTAAACGCATTTACGTCGAAAACGGGCGTCATCCCGTCGTGGAGAAGATCGTCGGCACGCGGAATTATATCCCCAACGGCGTAGACCTTGACGACTCTTCTTCGACGATGATCATAACCGGTCCGAATATGTCGGGTAAAAGCACCTATATGCGTCAGATCGCCTTGATCACGTTGCTTGCGCATATCGGCAGTTTCGTGCCCGCGACCAAGGCGGAGATCGCCTTGACAGATCGCATTTTTACCCGCATCGGCGCAAGCGACGATCTGTCCTCAGGGCAGAGCACCTTTATGGTGGAGATGAGCGAAGTGGCCAACATCCTCAACAACGCCACCAAGGACAGCCTCCTGATCCTGGACGAGATCGGCCGGGGCACCAGCACCTACGACGGCCTGTCCATCGCCTGGGCGGTGCTGGAGTTCATCGCCGACCAAGAGACCTGCGGGGCAAAAGCCCTCTTTGCCACCCACTATCACGAGCTTTCCGAGCTGGAAGGGCGACTCAGCGGCGTGAAGAACTACCGTATCTCCGTGAAGGAGATCGGGGAGAACATCCTGTTCCTGCGCAAGATCGTTCGGGGCAGCGCCGACAAGAGCTTCGGCGTCCAGGTGGCGCGGCTCGCCGGCATTCCCGACGCCGTCATCGCCCGGGCCGGAGAGATCCTCAGGGGTCTTGAGAACTCGGATATGGCCGTTCAGCCTGCCGCAAGGGGTGCAGATACTGTGGATAACTCTTCCAAAACTGTGGATAACTGCCAAAATACGGTGGATAACCCTGTGGATAACGCCGTTCTGGCCGATCTTAAGGCGCTGAACCT
>JAFZZX010000082.1 GCA_017615515.1 Clostridia bacterium | reverse complement strand
TGGCTCCCTTGCATATTATTTGTTCGAAGAGAACGGTATTGTTTTTCGTAAGTTGATGATGCGCGTCGTAGAAGAGGCGAAGAGACGTACAAGAAAAATAGATATAATCTATTTTAATAGCGGGGTTTTACAGAATCTATCCGCCATAGCGCATAAATAAGCCTCGATCTGTTGCAAAATAGGGGTTTTCGGTGATAAAATACATTTAATAAGTGATCGGAGATGATATGGAAAAGATCAAGATGATTACCCCAATCGCGGAACTCGACGGCGATGAAATGACTCGCGTCGTTTGGCAATGGATCAAAGACATTTTGATCCTGCCTTTCGTCGACCTCAAATCGGAGTATTACGACCTCTCTCTCACCAATCGCGAAAAAACCGCTGATCAGGTCACGAAGGACGCCGCAACGGCGATCGATAGGCTCGGCGTAGGCGTAAAATGCGCGACGATCACGCCGAATGCACAGCGTGTGGCCGAATACAATTTGACCAAGATGTGGAAGAGCCCGAACGGTACGATCCGCGCGGCGCTTGACGGCACGGTCTTTCGCGAGCCGATCATGGTCAGCGGCATTACGCCGTTGGTTTCCGGTTGGACAAGCCCGATCATCATCGCTCGTCACGCCTATGGCGACGTGTATAAGGACGTCGAGGCGATCTGCCCGAAAGGCTCTAAAGCCGAGCTCGTCGTCACCGACGGTGACAAGGAAACGCGTTATTTGATCGCGGATTATCAAAAGTCTGCGGGCGTCGCCCTCGGAATGCACAATTTGGATGGGAGCATCCGCAGTTTCGCAAAGAGCTGTTTTAACTACGCTCTTTCTAAAAAGCAGGATCTGTGGTTTAGCTCCAAAGACACGATCAGCGCGACTTACGACCACCGTTTCAAGGACATTTTCCAAGAAGAATACGACCTGAATTACAAAGACGCTTTTGAAAAAGCAGGTATCACCTATTTCTATACCTTGATCGACGACGCCGTGGCGCGTGTGATGCGTAGCAAGGGCGGCTTTATATGGGCGTGCAAGAACTACGACGGCGACGTGATGAGCGATATGCTCGCAACGGCGTTCGGCTCTCTCGCGATGATGACGTCCGTCCTCGTTTCCCCCACGGGGAAATATGAGTACGAAGCGGCGCACGGCACCGTGACGCGCCATTATTACAGACACCTCAAAGGGGAAGAGACCGGCACCAATCCGATCGCCACGATCTTCGCTTGGACGGGCGCTCTCGCAAAGCGGGGCGAACTGGACTGTGCACCCGAATTGACGCGTTTTGCCCACTTGCTCGAAAAGACGACGATCGACACGGTGGAAAAAGGCTATATGACGGGAGATCTCAAGGCGATCTTCCGTAAAGAGGGCGTGGAACCCGTTGCCCTCACGACTAAGGCATTCTTGCAAATGATCGCGGACAACCTCTCCGAGGCGCTTTGAGCGAGTTTTGCAAAATATATTTAAGGAGCGGAAAAATGAACAGTTACGTCAACAAAGTTTTGGAAGAGTTGAAGGCAAAGAACCCGAACCAGCCCGAATTTCATCAGGCTGCGACCGAAGTCCTCGACAGTTTGTCCCCTGTGTTCGACAAGCATCCCGAGTATGAGGCGCGTGGTTTGCTCGATATGCTTGTCGAGCCGGAACGCGTTATCCTTTTTAGGGTGCCGTGGGTGGATGACAGCGGCAAGGTGCGTGTGAACAAGGGTTACAGAGTGCAGTATAACAGCGCGATCGGACCCTACAAGGGCGGTCTCAGATTCCATCCGTCCGTGAACCTCTCGATCTTGAAGTTCCTGGGCTTCGAGCAGATCTTCAAGAACTCTCTGACCGGTCTGCCCATCGGTGGCGGTAAGGGCGGTAGCGACTTCGATCCCAAGGGCAAGTCCGAAAATGAGATCATGCGTTTCTGCCAGGCTTTCATGGCGGAGCTGTATCGCCACATCGGCGCGGATACCGACGTTCCCGCAGGTGACATCGGCGTCGGCGGTCGTGAGATCGGCTATATGTTCGGTTACTACAAGAAGCTCGCCAACGAGCACGTCGGCGTGCTGACGGGTCGTGGCTTGTCCTACGGCGGCTCTCTCGCGAGAAAGGAAGCGACCGGTTTCGGCCTCGTCTATCTTGCTAACGAGATGCTGACCCACTTCGGTCATTCCTTAAAGGGCAAAGTGGTCGTCGTTTCCGGTAGCGGCAACGTCGCGACTTATGCGGCCGTCAAGGCGACCGAGCTCGGCGGCAAGGTCGTTGCAATGAGCGATTCCAACGGCTACATCTACGACAAGAACGGCATCGACATCGAGCTGATCAAGGACATCAAGGAAGTCCGTCGCGGCAGGATCAAGGAGTACCTGGTCAAGCATCCCGACGCGGTGTACGGCGACAACTGCCGTGACATCTGGACGGTCAAGTGCGACGTCGCGCTTCCGTGTGCCACGCAGAATGAATTGGACGAGAAGGGCGCTGCCGCTCTGATCAAGAACGGTGTGATCGCCGTGGCGGAAGGTGCGAATATGCCGACCACCCTCGAGGCGACCAAGATGCTCCAAGACGCGGGCGTTCTCTTCGCTCCCGGCAAGGCTGCGAATGCGGGCGGCGTTGCGACCAGCGCGCTCGAAATGGCGCAATCCAGCGGCAGACTTTTCTGGAGCTTTGAAGAAGTCGATGCGAAACTCAAGAACATCATGATCAATATCTTCAAGAACATCAGCTCCGCCGCTGCGGAGTACGGTCAGCCGAAGAATCTCGTGCTCGGCGCGAATATCGCCGCGTTCAAGAAGATCGCGGACGCGATGATGGCGCAAGGAATTTGCTGATCGCAAACCGAATAAACCAAAACCCAAAAGTCCCTCGACGACCGTCGGGGGACTATTTTCACATATTCTCGCTTTTTGCAGTATCTTATACTATGAACTATGCGGAATACGAAGAACGGATCAACTCGGTAAAAAACTATGTCGAGCTCTTTACAGTAGGATATAGTCTGCTTTCGCAGCCTATCTACGGCGGGCACGTCGGCAGTAGCTCAGGTAGGCAGGTCATAGTGCAATGCGCGATCCACGCTCGAGAGTACGTAACGACCCTTCTTGCCGTTGAACTGACGAAATACTATGCCACAACGCCTTTCGGTGGCGGCGCGTACTTTATATATAATATGAATCCCGACGGCGTGCGCCTCGTGTTGGACGGGGCAGAGTTTCTGCCTTGCGAAAAACAACGCGATTTTTTATTGTCCGTAAACGGAAGCGAGGATTTCTCTCGGTATAAAGCAAATGCGAACGCTGTAGACCTGAATACGAACTTCGACGCGAAATGGGGCGGTGGGGCGTCAAACCTTCGCTGTCCCGCTCCCGAGAGCTTTATCGGCTACTACCCGATGAGCGAAAGAGAAGTAAACGCGCTCGCGGCGTTTACGAAAAGGATCTCGCCCTATGCGACGATCTCCTACCATACGAAAGGCGAAGTGATCTATTACGGCTTCGACGGACAAAAAGAAGATAGCCTCGCTCGTGACGAGGCTATCGCTTATCGTTTATCTGCCGTTACGGGCTATACGCCGATCCTGACTGCGCAGAGCACGGGTGGCTATAAGGACTGGTGCATCGAGAAATACGATATACCTTCTTTCACGATCGAGGTCGCACCGAACAATGCGACGCACCCTGTCGGAGAAGAGTATTTGCCCGATTTGTTCGAACAAAACAAGAATGTTTTACCGACCTTGATCCAATGATCATTCGCTGAAAGCGCGAATGTTCGAGAGGATCTTTGCGAGCTTTTCTTCGTTGGTGGCGAGGCGCTCCCTTTCGGCATTGACGACCGCTTCGGGGGCGCGTGCAACGAACCCGGGGTTTCCGAGCATACCCTTGGAACGAGCGATCTCCTTCTCGAGAGAGGCTTTCTCCTTTTGCAGACGCTCGATCTCCTTCTCGTAATCAATGAGGTCGCCGAGAGGAATGAACACTTCGGCTGCTGCGGTAACGGCGGTGCTGACTTTCTTTTCCGCGACGTAAGTGGTGTCGTAGGTGACTTTCTCCACGCCCGCCAGCTTTGCAAGGTAACCTTCGCCGCTGCGTATGAGATCTTCGCGCGCAGTCTTAACGGTGATATGAATGCGCTTTGCAGGAGCGACGTTCATCTCCGCGCGAATGTTGCGGATCGCCTTGACGATGTCCATGACCGCCTCGAACTCCGCCTTTTCGGTCTCGAAATACAGCTCCTCGCGGAAGGTCGGATAGGACGAGAGCATGATGGTTTCTTCATGCACGGGGAGAGAGAGATAAATGTGCTCGGTCACGAAGGGGATATAGGGGTGAAGCATCTTCAGAATGCCGACGAGAGTATAGTAGATATTCGACGCGGCGTTTTGCTTGATCTTCTTGTCTTCCGAATAGAGGGAAGGTTTGATCGCTTCGATATACCAATCGCAGAATTCGCTCCAAACGAAGTCGTAGAGTTTCGCGCCGGCAAGTCCGATCTCGTATTTTTCGAGATTGTCATTCACGGCTTTCGCGGTCTCCTGCAAGCGGCTGAGGATCCATTTGTCCGCGATGGTCTTTTCGGTCTGTTCGACGGGCAAGAGCTCGACGCCGTCAAGATTCATCATCACGAAACGAGAGGCGTTCCAAACCTTGTTGATGAAGTTTCTCGCGCTTTCGACTTTTTCTTCGTAGAAGCGGGTGTCGCCGCCGGGGGCGATGCCGTTCGCAAGGGAGAAACGCAGGGAATCCGCGCCGTATTTCTCGATCACGAGCAAGGGGTCGATGCCGTT
>JAFZZX010000009.1 GCA_017615515.1 Clostridia bacterium | reverse complement strand
TCTCCCCCCATTTTATCAATAAAAAAGGTACCGCCTCAAGCGAAACGGTACCTGCAAACATGCACCACCCCGCTTGCTGCGACACAACTACATAAATAGAAAGAAGAAGTTTATGTAATAACGCGAAATAGGTACACCCTTGCCACAGGATGCACTTCATTCTTTCTATTCAGTTGTATCGCGATTTCATTTTAGCACCTCGGCGAGGGAATTACAATATATAGTTTCTTCATTAAACTAATGATGAGTTCAAAAAACAAACTCCGAAAAAAGTGCAATTTTACCATTTTTTCGTAATTGTCAGTTTGATGTGTCTTTATATAGACAAGTCGGCTGCCCTAAATGAAATCGGGAGCGGAATCACTCCCCGGCGGGGGGAGAGGGGGGATCGGAAGGAGCGGAATCGGCGGTGGGAAGAGAGCGGCGCTTTCTCTTTGCGATCGAAATGCGGACGATCGAGACGGCGGACAAGACGAACGCCACGCCGTTGAAGATCATCACGGGATATAATTTGATGAACACGCCGTAGATACTCCAACAGATCGCATTGAAAATGATGCCGATCTTCATCAATAATTCGGCGTCCAAAGCGTCAAGGGTCAACACGAACGCCAAGATCACGAAGACGCCGTACGCGACACCGCCTGCGACGGGCAGGTAGCCGTATAAGACGTTGTCGCTGAGGTAGATATTGAATAAAACGCCCGCCACCAGTCCTACGACCAAACAGATCACGCTGATGATGAGCTTGGGGGTCTTCTTGGTACTCTTGATGAAAACAAGCGAGATATTTCGGATCAGGGAAACAGCCTCCTGCGCCACCCCGCTGTATGCCGCGGTCATACTCTGCGCGATGATCTCCAAGACGTGATTGGAAGACTGAAACAGAAGGATATTCCGCTTGGACTTGAGCCAAGCGGCTGACGTGGCGATGACGTTCCCTACGAGAGAGAGGATATTCGCTATCAAAAGCACGGTCTCGGCGTCCATTTCGTCTCCTTATCGGATACCATTATAATGCGAACACGGAAGAATAACAACAATTTCCGTTAAGATCGGGCGGGCGAATATCGCGCCGACTGCCGAAAAAAAACGGCGAATCCGACGAGAACGCTATCCGCAACCCGCGATTCCGTGCTATAATGACAGAAAGGAGCCGACTATGAGAGAAACGGAAATAACGGTACAGATATACAACGAACTCGCGGAGATAGACGAGATATTACGGGCGCAAGGCTTCGAGATGATCGGGCAGTATCAGATGAGGGATCATTATTTCACGCGGATAACGGACGCGGCGAATACCGACTACGTCACGCTGATGAAGTACTCCTTTTTGCTCCGAGAGACGGAAGGCAAGGTAAAACTCTGCTACAAGAACAAAGAGACGGACGAATACGGCAACGTGATCTCCGAGGAGAAGACCGAATGCGTCGTCAGCGATCCCGAAAAAGCGATCGCGATCTTCCGCGCGGCGGGACTAAAGGACTACTGCGTCGTCGAGAACGAATCGTACATCTACAAGAAAGGAGAAGTGTCCTTCGCGATCCAGGTCATCAAAGATCTCGGCACATTCCTTGAGTGCGAAGAGAACGAGGGGATGCGTGATCTGACCGTCCACGAGAAACTCGCGCGCCTAACCGAGACCGTGCGGGGGCTCGGCTTGCACCTCGGCGAAGACTATTCCTGCAAAAAGGTCTATATGCTACTCAAAAAGAAGGCTTGACCCGCCCTGCCGATCTAACGAAAAAACCTCGGAAGTTTCCGAGGTTTTTTGTTTTTCAATTCGCAAGGGAAATCAGCGGGAGAGTTTCTTCCCTACCGCGAGTTCGACGCAGCGGTAGGCGCCGTCGTAGTAGCCTTGTTTTTTCACGGCTTCGATGCGGTCGATCATATGGAAGAGGATGTCCTTGTCCGAGATCAGGCGATCCAAGGCCTCCGACATTGACTTCTTGTCGGGATATTCGTCGGTCGAGTCGCCGTATTCCCTGCCGTGGATCGCGCCGTAGACCTCGTGTCCGCCAATGTGTTTCATAAAGATCTTGGGGATCGGATAGTACGCCAGTTCGCTCGGCTTGGTCACGAGAAGGTCTGTGACGGGCATCAAGAGGTTGGTCGAATAGACCGCGCGGAAGATGTCGTCGTGGCAGATCGCGGTGACCCCTTCCGCATCTCCTTCGCGGATCTCGCGGACGAGAGCCAATAGGTCGTCGTAGCGATTGAAATACTCCTTTACCTCGAGCGAGGGGATCCTGTGGATCAACTTCTCGTAGACGCCCTTATGATCTCCGAAATTGATGAATAAAGCGACCTTTTTCTCCCTAACGTAAGGGAGAAGGTGCTCGACCATCGCCGCGAAGTCGTCGAAGCCCGCTCCTGCCCCGCCGACCGTCATCAGGATGCGGATCGGCTTGCCCGTCGAGAGGCGCTCACGACGGAGCTTGTCGTCCTCTTCGAGATTCACCAAGAGTTCGTGGTCGATGAAGCACCCGACCTCGTGAAGGGCGTCGTTCGGCATCCCTTTCAGCGGGGTCTTTGCAAAGCCGCCGAGGGTCTTGTAGCCCAAATAGGCAAAGGGGGTCTGCACGGTATGGATCGCCCCTTCCGAAAGGTGGAGCGCCATCGCCCAGTTGTCGGGGATCGCATTCACGACGTGGGTGAGCCCCGCGTGGATCGCGCCCTGCGCCGGCCAAACGTGCGTGGCGATGTAAGGGACGTCCTTAGGGATATTGCGGAAGATCGGGACCAAAAGTTCGCTGTTCTTTTGATCCTTCGCGTTGTAGGTCAGTTTCTTGAATCCGTCGCGATTCATCGGCTCCCAAACGAGCTTATTGAAGAGGCGCGACTTTTGCGAAATGCGGGACGCGAGAGAATAAAGGGCGTTCTGCTCGCGGATCATCTTGGACCCCGTCGCGTCGAAAGAGGCGAGATCCAGCCAATAGGGCTTGTAGCCGAGCGCCGCCGCGCAGGACGCCATCGCGATGGAAATGCGGTAGTGACCGAATCCCATACGAATGTTGCCGACGATCAGAGCCTTGTCGTCAAAAGGCTCGTTATGGTCGGAAAATACGATATTTTTCGCCCCAAGGAAGGACAGCGAATCGATCGGTTCGAAGGCGAGAGAATAATCGGCGTCGGAATCGTCGCCGTATTTCGCGGCGAACTTCGCCTTGCTCTTCTCCGCCGCGCGGACGGTCTTGTCGTCTATCGGGTTGCCGAAGATCATTTTGGTTCTGTCTATCATACTATTACTCCTCTTGCCGTGTCGTATTTGAAAGAATGTTCCTTGCCGCCGAGTTCATAGCGGACGAGTATAAAACGCCCTTTTTTCGCATAAGAAAGCACCTTGCCCTCTCGGAAAAGCGCAAATGCCTCGTCCAGCGCCGCCTTTTGCTCTTTGCCGTAAGTGCCGACGTTGTCGGAGGTCATCAGCACGCTGCCGAACAGCGCATTGATCGTAAGAAGCGCCTTCCTCGTCGCCGTGGAAAGACTGAGATTCTTGTCGCGGAGTAGGAAAACGTCGGGGTCGTTACCGAAGAATCTACAGTCCATAAAGTGGCGATAGATCGTATTCTGCAGCGTGATCCTGGTGGACGGACGTTCACGATGGAAAAACTTCATATAGAATGCGTCGTCCAGCGAAAGCGACACGTCCGGTCCGATACGCATATAATCGAACTTGCCGATCGCATTAAAGAGGGTCGCGCCGCAACCGAGGATCAGACGATCAGGCAAGACTTCGCGCAAAAAGTCGTAGGCAGATTCCGCCGCTTGACTGCGCGTCCTCCCCTCGTACTCGGGCAGGTTAGCCGCATACAAAAAGTCCAACTTAAAGAGGTCAAATCCCATATCCGCATAGTGGCGCAAGCAGGTTTTGATATATTCCCTGACCTCGGGGTTGTCGAGGTCGAGGGCGTAAAAGCCGCTCCAATTCGAGCCGCACTTGACGAAATTTCCTTCTGCATCGCGCTTAAAAAACTCCGGTCTTTCCCTAAACAGCTTACTTTTCTCCTCCGCAACGAAGGGGGCGAGCCATATCCCCGCCTTAAAGCCGCGTGCGTGCGCTTTCTCGGGAATGAAGGATAACCCGTTGGGGAATTTTACGGGGTCTACGTCCAACCAATCGCCGACGAAGGTCTCATAACCGTCGTCGATCTGGAAAAGGTTGAACC
>JAFZZX010000081.1 GCA_017615515.1 Clostridia bacterium | reverse complement strand
TTTAGTGGTAGAATTACTCCAATTTTCTGATACTAATTTACAACAGCCCTACTCTATATCTTCATAATAGTAGGAATAGTCTATCCCTTTCATAATGATTTCGCGATTCTCGGTGTCTGTCGTCAAGGCGCCTTTCAACAAAGAAAAGATGTCGGCGCTGTCGGCTACGCTTCTCTTCATAGCGGCGAGGTAATTTGCTTTGTCGATGGCGCTCCAATCTACACAAACTTTCAGATTTTTCTTCAGCATCAGGTCAAGCCAAATGCGGGTGCTTCTGCCGTTACCTTCCATAAACGGATGCGCGACGTTCATTTCCACGTACTTTTTGACGATCTCCTCAAGGGTGCTTTCGGGCATTTTGTCTATCACGGCAAGCGTTTCGGAAAGGTACAGTGCAGGGGCAAACGCGAAGCCGCCTTTGGCGATATTGCAGGTGCGGATCTGTCCCGCGAAATCATAAAGACCGCCGAAGATATAGCCGTGGATCTGCCGAAGCCCTTTCGCGGTACCGACTTCGACCTCTTCGATATAGCCGCTTTCAAAAAGCTCGTAGGCTTTCTTTTTGCTCTTTTCGTCAACCGATGTTTCAAGGTTCTTCATCCAACGCAAGAAGACGTCGGACTTTTTACTTGGGATCAATGCGATCACGGTGTTTAAGTCTTTTTCGTCTACGACGTCGGTATTGTAGTACTTTCCGTCTTTTGCTTTCAATTTCAGTTGTTTGCAAATTGCAATCAACTCGGGATTTCTGCGTTTGATCGTCGCCCAATATACGCGCGGATTTTTGCTCTTGGTCAGCGCTTCCGCAATGTCCGTAGCGCAAAAAAACCATTTGGCACTTTCTTCTTCCCAAACGGCGCGGACGGGGATATTTTCAAAAAAACGAATCGACGTCTTGCGCATAAAAACATTATACCACATAGGTACTGCTATCACAAGAGGCATTTACGTAGAAAAGGCGCGATCCCTATATAGGAACCGTGCCAAAACGATACTCCGCAATAAGTCCCGCTATCAATAATCAAAAAACTCGTGCTCGGCGTACTTCCTGCAAACCACGATAAACCTCTCTACGATCGGGATCGCTTTCTCGATTGCCCTGCCATAATCATCCTTATCACCTATCTTTAATGGTATATCGTATTTAATTCTTCTCGTATTCGGGTTCTTGCTCCCTTGTACCCACTCAACCGGGACGCCGATCATGGCGTTGATTTCGGCTTTATTCTCTTCCAAAACGGAAAATAAAGAAAGGTTGTTTCGAATATAAATATTGAGTCGCAGCGTTTTGCTTCGCACCGAAAAATCGATCGCAATGCAGGTATTGACGAAACTTTTGTTTTTATTCACCGTCGCCCACGGCGTCACTTTACCCGCTTTTACGTGGAGAATACCGAAAGGATAGCCCTTCTCTGCCAATTTCTCGTCAAAACAATCCCAAAATATTTCTTGCTCTTTTTCCGCGTCGTATTTCATTTCTTGCTCCTTATCCGACCACTGTGCCGTCCTTTATCACGATTTTGTGATAATCGGAGACGTTCTCGGTGAACTCTGTGCAACTGATGAAGGTTTGGGTGCCTTGGGTGGCTTGGAGCAGCGCGGTGCGGCGCTTTTCGTCCAATTCGCTGAGGACGTCGTCGAGGAGCAGGACGGGCTTCTCTCCCGACTCGGCGTGATAATACTCGATCTCGGCGAGTTTTATGACGAGGGCGGCGGTGCGTTGCTGACCTTGCGATCCGAACTTTCTTAGATCGATCCCCTTGCTCGTGATATTGAAGTCCTCGCGATGCACGCCGACCGTCGTATAGCCGAGTTCGTAGTCCTTTTCGTGGCTTTCTTCCAGTTTCGCTAAAAGAGCCGCCTTAAGCTCCTCTCTCGTCTCTCCTTCGACGCACGGCTCGTAAAGGAGCGTGATATCCTCGTTTTCTCCCGCGATACTGCGATGATATTTATCCGCCGACTTCCCTATTTTCTCGATAAACTCGCGACGTTTCAAGATGATGTCCGCCGCCACGTCCGCCATCTGCGTCTCCCATATAAAGACCGTCGTCGTGAACTCCGCGAAATCCGTCGTTTTCATCAATTTATTGCGTTGCGCGAGAAGGTTGGTATATTTCGATAACGCGACGTAATAAGGCTTGCTCTCCTGCGACAGAGACATATCCATAAAACGACGCCTTTCTTGCGGCGCTTCCTTGATCATCTTGAGTTCGTCTGGCGAAAAATACACGACTGTCAACAGCCCGATCAATTCGCCGAGACGACTGATCTTCGCGCCGTCCACGTTCACGGTCTTTCCTTCCGAGCGGTCGATCTCGACGTTGATCTTATGCGCGCGAAACTTCTTCTCGAGAGAGAGATGTATATACGCCTTATTCTCCCCCATCTTGATAAGGTCCTTGTCGTTCTTGGTGCGGGGAGAACGCCCGATCGCGGCGATAAAAATACTTTCCATAAGGTTGGTCTTCCCCATTGCGTTGTTGCCGCAGATGACGTTGAGCCCCTCACGGAAAGTGATTTCTTGCGAAGTGTAATTTCTGAAGTTCTCTAAAACTACCTTTTCTACTTTCATTATCCCGTCACACGCATCGGCAGGACCAGGAACAGATAGTCGTCGCGATCCACCTGCGTGAAGACGCAAGGTGCGCTGGACGCTTTGATATTCATTTTGATAAACTCGTCGTCAATAACGGCGAGGAAGTCCTGCAAATATTTCCCGTTGAAACAGATGACGTTGTCTTTTCCTTCCACGATGGCGGGTAACGACTCGTTCAAGTTGCTGATCTCGGAATTGGATTCGACGTTGATATAGCCTTCTTTCACTTCGATCTTCACGAGATTATTCTTGCTGATCCTCGACACGAGAGAGGCACGATTGATATACTCTTCGAATTGGCTCTTGGAAAGGGTCACGATCGAGGTAAAATCGCGATTGATGATATTCTTGTAATTGATGAAGTCACCCTTGATAAGGCGGCTGATCAAAACGGTGCTGTCGATCTCGACGCGCAGCTTTTCGCCGTCCATCGTGATGACCAGATCGTCGTCTTCGTTCACGATCATCTTATTGATCTCCGCGAGAGAACGCGCGGGAATGATACAGCTAAAACTTTCTTGATTGCTGGCGGAAAGTTGCTTGTTGCAGAGAGCGAGACGATATCCGTCAAGGGCGACCATCGTCGCGGTCTTGCCGTTCACTTCAAGCAAGCAGCCCTTGAGCACCTGACGATTGTCCTCGGTAGAGGCGCAGAAAACCGTCTTTCCGATCAAGGTCTTCATATCCTTATTTTTCAAGGTGACGACGTAAGTATCGTTGACTTCGCCGACGTTGGGATAATCGTCCACGTGGAAACAGCGAATGTAACCGTAGCTCTCGCCGTACTTGATCTCGAGATTCGTTCCGTTGGAGCATTCGATGGTCAGGGTCTCTTCGTTGAGCGTCCTTATAAAGTCCGAGAAGAACTTGCCGGGAACGAGAATGTCGCCCTCGATCATCACGTCCGCCACGACCTTCTTCTCGATCGTGAGCTCCATATCGGTAGCGGTCAAGGTCAGCACGCCTTCGCGCGCGGACATTTTGATGCATTCCAAGATAGGATTATTCTTTTTTACAGAGATAGCCTTGATGACTTTATTGACCGCTTCGGACAACGAAAGGGAATCGACGGTGAACTTCATACTTGCTCCTTTTTATCTATTTTCAGTAGATAATAATACCTATAATAATAAGCGCGGTGGAAAAGTGGAAAAGACCGCTAAACCACAATATGTAGTATATCATACTTCAAAAAAAAAGTAAATATATTATTAAGCATTGTGATTTACTCTGTGAAATTGCCGTGCGTTGCTTGTGTAAATGCGTGTATAAGACGGAGTTTTACACACAGAGTACTTTAGAGGACGAAAAATAGGTGATCCTAATAGGAAAAAAAGCGGTTTTGAACTGCCTGATTTCCTATCTTTTATTTATTAAGAACGCGGTTTTTGATGTCCTCTACTTTCCTTTTATAGAGTTCGTCTACGGTGATGCGCTGCTGGATCTTATCCCTGGCGTGTATCACGGTGGTGTGATCCCTGCCGCCGAAGAATTGACCGATCGAAGCAAGGGGGATCTCGGGCAACATCGTCGTCACGATATACATCGCGAGTTGGCGGGGTTCCACGAGCTCTTTCGTCTTCTTTTTGCCGCAAATATCCGCTTGTTTGATCCCGAAATATTCGCACGTTACTTCTGCGATCTTATTGATCGTTACTTCTCCCGCTCCGGAAGAATTGGTCTTACTGTCGCGGAGCGCTTCCATCACGAGATCGATGCTGTCCGCGGTGCGCCCGTTGAGAGAGGCGTAGTAGCCGACCGTCTTCAGCATACCTTCCATCATACGGACGTTGTACTTCTCTTTATCCGCGATGTAATTGATGACCTCAGGCGAGACGTCTATCTTGAATTGATAGGCTTTCTTTTGAAGGATCGCGACCCTGGTCTCGAAGGAAGGCGGCTGAATATCGGCGACGACACCGCTTGCGAAACGGCTGGTCAGACGATCTTCTATATAAGTAAGTTCCTTGATCGGACGATCGCTGGATAAGATGATCTGCTTGCCGTCGGTATAGAGGTCGTTGAAGGTGTGGAACAGGCTGTCCTGCGTGCTGTTGCTCTTCGCGATAAACTGCACGTCGTCGATCATCAGGACGTCGAGATTGCGGTACTTGTCGCGGAATTGCTTGGTCAGTTCGTTATTATTGCTGTTGCGGATCGAGTATATAAGGTCGTTCATATAGTTCTCCGCCGTCGTGTAATAGACGCGGAGATCGGGATTGACCCGCAAAATCTCGTTGCCGATCGCGTGCAGAATATGCGTCTTGCCGAGACCCGGTTTACCATAGATAAACAGAGGATTCAAGTTGGTGCCCGGATTCTCCGCAACAGCTTTTGCCGCGGCGGCGGCATACTTATTGCTGTCACCGATAACGAAGGTGTCGAAGGTCAAGTTCTTCTGGAAGGTGATCTTGGTCATCGTGGGGGTGAACTCTTCCTTCTTGACTTCGGGTGCGGACTCTATCTCCGCATAATCCGCGATCTCGCTGTGTAAAATGATCACGACCCCCTCTACCTTCGCCATACTCTCGCGAAGCGCCATATTCAGGGCGGACTCAAAGTTCTTCATGATCCCGTTTCGGATCGAAGTTTTTGGCGAGGAGAGGATCAACTTGCCGTCTTTCAGCGCGACGGGCGTCAGCTTGCTGAAATAGATGTCATAGCAAGGAGAGGACACCTTGGTCATCAGTTTATCCAATATTTCGGACCAAATAATTTCGTAGTCTTTCATATCACTTCATTACGACGCGGACAGCACGAGGTAGCCGATACCGTTCGGCTTGTCGTCCGACATTAATTTCATCATTTCCGTATTGGCATAGAGTTTGTACTCGTTTTCGGTATGGAGATAGCTCTCGAAGTAAACGAATTCGTCTGCCGCGAGATGGGCGGCGACGTTCGCGCCGGGCAGGATGCTCGTAACGAAGGCGTTGATCTGCTCCTTAATCTTCCCTGCGAACTCCATCGCGATCGCCTTGATGTTGAAGTTGTTGCTCTTGGACAAGATGTGCTGGAAGATCTCCATATCCTTTATGGACATATCGTACAAGAGACCTTCGCTGTTTGCGGTCGTGTCGAGGTCGGCAAGCACGGTGAACCACAGGTTCTCGGGCAGGAGATTGGTCTTGTCGCCCGAGTTGTAATAGTCGAGGCTCACGCACGCCGTTGCGATCATATAGTTGTCGGTGCGGACGTAGGTCGATCCGCCGGAGAAGAACTTGCTTTCCCACGTCGCCCTTTCGCCAAGCGCTTCGCTCTCACCGAGACCGCGCAGCAGAATGGTCTGCTTGATCGAGTCGCCGAGGGAGATCTTGCCATCTTGCAACGTGACGGCGGAGAAACGAGTCGAGATCTCGGACGCGAGATAGCGGTCGGAGAATATCATCGTGGCGTCGGTCATCGGGTTGGACCCCGTGAAGCCCGCCGCGTGATAGGCTCCGGCGTTCATCGGATTGGTGACGACGGCGCTTTCGACCGCGCTGTCGCCTGCGTGCAGATGGACGAGCATGGACTGCATCTCGGATTCGAGCGGCTTAGCCTCTTCGCTCGTATAGAACATATCGATCAGGTAGGAGTAGACCGACGGGAAGGAGATATAGCCGTCACCCGCCGCCACGCGGATCGTGTTGCCGTAGATCGTGGCGTTGTACTCGCTCGTGACGTCCGACGAGGTGAACTCGCCGAAGGTGACCGAGTTCGGGAAATTGCCGAGAGCGGTCGAGATCGCGTTATTGATCGTGGTCTCGATGTTTGTCTTATCAAAGGAAGAGGTCATACCCTTCGAGGAAAGCGAACTGATATTCTGGAACAAGACGTCGGTCACGCCGGTCGTGAGGTTATTCATCGAAACGGTGGTCGTGAAGCCGCCGAGGCCGTCCGACTTGGTCTTCGCGATCACGAAGAAGTAGTCGGGCATCATCTTATAGGAGTCTCGCCCGTCGAAACAAATCTTCACGCCGCTCTCGATCACGAGTTTCGCGTCTTCGTGATAGAGTTTCAGGCTCATCAGTTCCACCGTCATACCTTCGCCCGAAGCGGCGGCGGCCAAGGACTGCTTCTCCTTGACGATCACGGCGAGAGCGCGATCCGAGACCTTGAGATTCAAGATGTTGCCGTTATAGTAGAACAGACCGTTTTCGTCGCTGTTGAGGTTGAAGGTGTCGCTCTTGATCGTACTGAACTTGGACGCGAAGTCGTTATAGACGTCGTCCATCACAGGCGTCTCGTTCAGGAAGTATGCGCGTTGCATATTCTGATAGATGTAGTCGTCGTCCGTGTCGGCAAAGAGTTTCAAGAGGTCGCCCATCCAGGTATAGACGCCTTCGTTCGCCGCGTCGAACTTGGTCTGCTGACCGAATCCGCGCAGACGCGCCGCGAGCGCGTCGGGATCGGTCAAAGGCGCGTTCTCTTCGGCAGAGTCTTTCATCGAGGTCTCCTTGACGAGGAAGGTGAAGACGTCCGCGACCTTGATGCACTCTTCCGTGCCCGCGGTATAGGCGGCGCCCGCATTCTGATAGTAGAGAGGCACCTTGCCCTCGAGGGTATTGAAGGTGGTCGCGATGGATTCCGCGATCTTATCCGAGATCGCCTTTTCGGACAGATCCTCGCCGCCGAGGGCGTGCATCAGCATAAAGACCTTGGAATCGGGGTCGTTATTCAGCACGATGGTCGTGGAATAACGCGGCGCCGCTTCGGTGTAGGAATCGGCGTACAAAAGGATCTTCGCGGAGAGCTTGATCGCGTCCGGTACGAGGGCGCCGTACTTGATCGCCTCTTCCCCTTCGCCGCTCGATTCTTTATTGAAGAGGAGCTTCATATTGAAGGTCAGATAGGTCTTGCCCGCCTTGGTCTCGAAGGCGGCGCCGAGCACCTCGATCGAACCGAAGGAAGCGATCATATCCGAGGGGATCAGATTGCTGTCGCCGACCAAAGCCGCGATCTCGCTGCCCGTCAAAGAGGCGCGCAATTCGGCGGACGTGCGGGTGTCGGTGTAAAGGGCTTTCTTCTCGCCCGTCCATTTCGCCGCTTCCGCCTCGGTGGGCTTGAAGTAGATGGAATCCGCCTTGATCTTTTCGGACAAGCCGCTCGTGCCGTCGCCGAAGAGGTCGGAGACTGCGAGGGCGCTGTCCTTCACGATGTAGAACTTGTCGTTGATCTCGTCGAGGAAGTCCTGCGCCTGATCTTGATTTTCAGCGGTATTAAAGGTCTTATCCATCAAATGCGCGTCGGTCTCCGGCACCTTGTACATCAAGTAAAGGGTGTCCTTCGCGTCCGCCGCGGTGAAGGTCTCCGCTTCGCCGAGTTTCGGTTTCACGAGGCTCTCGATCAATTCGTAGATGCTGGGCAGATTCACGCCGCCTTTGCTCGATTCATCGGACGGATAGAGGCGCATCGTGAGATCGAAGTCGTTGCTCGCGAGAGACTCGAAGACCTCGCCGATCGAATCCTCGATCGAGCCTGTCAGAGAGGAGACGTCGAAGGAAGAACCGGACAGCACTTCCATAAAGGTATTG
>JAFZZX010000080.1 GCA_017615515.1 Clostridia bacterium | reverse complement strand
GCACGATCTTTCCCTTGATCGCGTCCCTGTCCACCACCTCGAACGCGTCCTTCATATTCTCTTCGCGCGCCGCCCTGCCGCCCGTCAGTCCGCTCGATGCGAGCGTCTCTTTCACCCTGCGGGTCGAGCTCAGATCGAGGGGTAACTTCAAAGCTTTGGCGATGACTTCGCCGAGCAGTTCGCTCTGGTTATAGCCCCTTTCCTTCCTTCTCTTCGGGCTGAGCGGAACGGGAAGTACGACGTCCGCGACGAGCTCCGAGTCGAGGAGCTTGTCGGTCATCAGGTTCGCCATCGGCTCCGCGAGATACTTTTGACGCCGAAACTTCAGTCGCTGTACGAGACTCGCCGCCGCGCCCGCATAGGAGAGGGGAGCGAGGGCACGATCAAATACCTTCTCGTGATTTTGACAGTCCAGGCAATACTGCTCCTCGGCAAAGAGCAACTTGCCGCATTTGAGGCAAGCGTGCTCCCCGATATGCTCCAACAACACGAAACAAGGGTTGCAGATACGGTATCTGCCCGGCTTAGACAGCTCGCGACCGCAAACGATACAGTTATAATCCTTGACGAAAAGCAGAGAAAGCCACCGCGACAGCTTAGTATTCATTATCTTTCAAAAAGAGGCCCAGCGCGGTATGTCGTTTCTCGGTATAATTGTTCTTGATCATCTTGATCACGTTCTGTTTGTCGCCGACCAAGACCACCGCACGCTTGGCGCGGGTGATCGCGGTGTACAGAAGATTGCGCGAGGTCACGATCGGGTTGTAGCGCGAGATCACGACCACCGCGACCGGGAACTCCGAGCCTTGGCTCTTATGCACGCTGATCGCATACGCGTGGGTCAGCTGGTCAAGGTCACCCGCGGTGTAGGTCGCGACCTTGCCGTCTTCGAACTCCACCTTGAGTTCCGCTTCGGCGCGCGACACCTCGAGGATCCTGCCGATGTCGCCGTTGAAGACCCCTTCGCCCGCCTCGTAGCGGTCGCCGACCTTCTGCACCCAGCCGAGCTGATAGTTATTCACGGTGTGGATCACTCTGTCTCCGACGCGGAAGATCCTATCGCCCGAGATCATCTCGCCCTTCTCCTTTGCGGGCGGATTCACGACCTTTTGCAGTTCGACGTTCAAACTCTCCACGCCGCCGTCCCCTCTCTTCAAGGGGGCGAGCACCTGCACGTCCGCGGGATCCACGCCGAAATAGCGCGGCAGGCGCGAGGTGCATAGAGACAAGACGTCTTGTAAGACCGCGTCGGGCTCCGCGACGTTGTCGAAGAAGAAATCGCGGCTCTTATTGTCGAATTCGGGCACGTTGCCGCCGTTGATCATATGCGCGTAGAGCGCGATGTTGCTGTCCGAAGACTGGCGATAAATATGCGTAAGGTATTTGACGGGGACGATCCCCGAGGAAATGACGTCGGCGAGAATGTTGCCCGCGCCGACAGACGGGAGCTGATCCTTGTCTCCGACCAAGATGATCTTGCCGCCGATGGGGATCGCCTTTAAGAGGGCGTTGAAGACGTATTCGTCCGCCATACTGATCTCGTCCACGATCACGACGTCCGCGTCGAGCTTCTGGTCGCTCGAGTAGTCGTTCGAATGCAGGTCGAGCAAGCGATGAATGGTCTTCGCGACGGATCCCGTCGCCTCGCTCATACGCTTGGCGGCTCTGCCCGTCGGCGCGGTCAACGCAAAACTGTAGCCCTGTCCGCGCAACAGTTCGATAATACACTTGATGATCGTGGTCTTGCCCGTGCCGGGACCGCCCGAGATCACGACGCAACCGCTATTCACCGCCGCGGTGATCGCCTCTTTCTGCGAGGGGTGCAAGGTTACGCCCTGCCTTTTTTCGAAAGCGGCGATCTCCTCGTCGAGGTCGAGATCGAGCTCCACGCTGTGTCCCATGATGCGCATTAGATTCCTCGCGATGGACTTCTCGAGTTTGCAATACGAGGCGAGCATCACGCCGTTCATCTTGTAGTCGTTCAGATAGACCAAGGTGCCCTCGAGTTGCATATCGTCGATCGCGGCGATCACGACGTGCTCTTTGTCTTCCTCAAAAGCGAGCAGCTTCATCGCCTCTCTGACGAGCATCCCGATCGGCAGATAGGTATGCCCCTTGGTGGACGCCGCGTTCTTGAGAACGTGCACGACCGCCGCGCCGACGCGGAAGCCGCTCTCTTTATCTAGTCCCATCGCGATCGCGAGCATATCCGCCGTCGCGAACCCGACGCCGTCCACGTCCTCGATCAGGCGGAACGGATTGTTCCTAACGATGCTCTCGGTCAGCCCTTCGTAGGTGCGATAGATCTTCAAAGCGAGATTCAGGGAAATGTCGAATTCCTGCAAGAAGATGATCGTGTGCTGCATCGCGCGGAACTCGGCGAATTGGTTGCCGATGCTCTCCGCCTTCTGCATACTGACCCCTTTCACTTTCACGAGCTCTTGCGGATGGAACTCAATGACCTCGAACGTCCTTTCGCCGAAGGTCGACACGATATTCTTCGCCGTGATCTCGCCGATCCCCTTGAAGAGACCGCCCGACAGATAGCGGATCATACTCTCCCTGCCCGTCGGGGGCGACACCTTGACGCTCGTGACCTTGAACTGCTCGCCGAAGTTCTTATTCACGACGTGTTCGCCCGTCATGATCACGCGCTCCCCCTCGGTGACGGGCGGAAAAATACCGACGCAAGTCACCCTTTTCGGGGTGGCGATGTGCGCGACGGTATAGCCGTTCTCCGCGTTCCTGAAGACGATGCTTTCGATGTTTCCGACGAGTTCCATAATAGAATTATTATACCATAATTAAAGGGAAAAAGTAAATATTCCTAACCGAACAAAAAAGCAAGCCTTTTGGCTTGCTTTTTATCGAGGTTCTCTTTTTTTACTTCAGCAAGGACTTGATTTCGTCCACTTTGTCAAGTTGCTCCCACGGGAAACCGGGTCG
>JAFZZX010000079.1 GCA_017615515.1 Clostridia bacterium | reverse complement strand
CGCAAAAACAATTCGTCCCTCTCCGACGGAGTGAACCTCAATTCGGACGACTATCAAAACAAGGAGTACACCTGCCCGAATAATAAGTCCTTGTATTTTCTCGTTAAGAAGAATCCCGACGACGAAAATCGGACGAATGCGCTTGAGATCCATCTGACTGTAAAAAAGGGCGACATTTCTTACGAGGGAATGAAAACCATCGTTTGCGAAAACCTTGTGATCAATAAAGACGTGATCTATACGACTAATTTCCAAAAGTGGTCGGGCAGTACGCTGAATAAAAAGGAGGCGGAAGCCACTACATCGTCCTCTACGACGAAATATTACAGCGTTTGGTTCTCGTTAAGGAGCTGAAATGACGGTGTTGTTTTGCTTTTTGATTGCCCTTGTCGGCATCGTGATCGGAGGCTTTCTCGGTAGGGCGTCCTACGCACTCCCTAGGGGCGAGTATAGGGAGATACTCCGTCCGAAATGCCCTTTCTGCGGCAAGCCTCTTCCCGTTAAGTATTCCATTCCGCTGATCGGCTTTTTCTTCTCCGAAACGCGTTGTCCGCATTGCGGCGAAAAGCGCGCTCGATCGGTCTTTATGGGCGAGATCCTCTTCGGCGTCGCTTGCTTGCTGCTTTATCTCGTTTACCACTTTTCCTATCTCTTTTTCGTATATGCAGTCGTGGCGGGACTGCTGCTTTTATTGTCCTTGATCGACCTCGATATTCAAGAGGCGCCGCACGGCTTGCTCCTTGCGATCCTGCTTTTCGGCGTGATGACCTTCGTTTTCTCTTTTTTCGATTTTTCCTTGACGGGGACTGCTTGGTGGGAGCATCTCGTCGGGGCGTTCGTGATCAGCTTGCCGCTTTTTATCGTGATGATGGTGACGGGAGGAGTCGGTGGCGGAGACGTCAAACTGATGTTCGTTTTGGGATTGCTCCTCGGTTACAAGCTGACTTTGATCGGCTTCTTGATCGGGATCGTTACGGCGGCGATCGCGGCGATCCTCTTGCACTTCTTGTGTGACAAAGGGGGCAAATATCCGATCCCGCTCGTTCCCTTCCTCTCCTTCGGGGCGATGGTCTCGCTCCTATGCGGAAATGCGATCATCGAACTGCTGTTTTAGGCGTTTATCGATAAAAAACGAGCATTGACTTTTTATGCGCGAAGTGATATACTGATTATTGTGTAAAATCATTTTACGGAGGCATTATGAGCAAACTTACACTCGGACAGATCCTTTTGCAGAAAGGTTTTGTGAAACCCGCCGATCTCAAGCAGGCGAGGGAAGTGCAGATCTCCAATCCTTCCAAGAGCCTTGCCGAGATCTTGATCTCTCTGAACGTCACGTCGGAAGTGAATATTCTTTCCGCTCTCGCCGAACGTATGAACGTTCCCTTGATCGAGGGCACGATCTACGTCAACGATACCGACATCATCAAGTTGGTGCCGGAGAAAGTCGCGCGTAAACATACGATCATTCCCTACAAGATCGACAAGAACAAGCTCATCGTCGCGATGCGTGACCCGTCCAATATGGACGCGGCGGAAGACATCAAGATGGCTGCGGGTATGGACATCGGTTTCGTCCTCGCGACCGAACCCGCGATCAACGATGCGATCGAGAAGTATTACGCCAACGTCACCGCACAGAAGATGGCGGAAGACATGAACGCCGAGGAAAAGGACGCGGCGGCGCAGGCGGCGAACGAACTCGACGATAGGGTGGACAGCGCCCCGATCGTCAAGATGCTGAATACCTTGATCCAGCAAGCCTTCGTTACCCACGCCAGCGATATTCACATCGAGCCTTTTCGCGATACCGTCATCATTCGTATGCGTATCGACGGCGCCTTGCAGGAATATATGCGCATTTCTCCATCGGCGCACAAGAGCCTTATCACGAGAATCAAGATCTTGTCCAATATGAATATCGCCGAGAAACGTATCCCGTTGGACGGCAGATTCGACTACACTTTTGAGGGTGAGCTGATCGATATTCGTGTATCTACCCTCCCGACCACATACGGAGAAAAGGCGGTGCTCCGTCTTCTCGGTACCGCGATGGGGCAGGACATCAAGCTGACCGACCTCGGTATGCTTCCCGAGAATGCCGAGAAGTTTATGCGCGTTTGCGAAGCGCCGAACGGCGTGGTGCTGGTCACAGGTCCTACCGGAAGCGGTAAATCTACGACCCTTTACACCGTCTTGCAGGATCTAAACAAGCCGACCGTGAATGTCACGACCATCGAGGACCCTGTCGAAAAGAAGGTCTTTGGTATCAATCAGGTGCAGACCAATCACAAGGCGGGTCTCGACTTCGCGTCGGCATTGCGTTCCATTCTTCGTCAGGACCCGGATATCGTAATGATCGGTGAGATCCGTGATAACGAGACTGCGGACATCGCGATGCGCGCCGCTATCACGGGTCACTTGGTGCTCTCTACGCTCCACACGAACGACGCCGTTTCCACGATCGCCCGTCTCGTCGATATGGACGTTCCGCCGTACCTCGTTGCCGCCGCTATGAACGGCATTCTCGCACAGCGCCTCGTGCGTAAGCTGTGCCCAAAGTGCAAAAAGAAGGTGCCCATCACCGAAGCGCAGAAGAATATCTTGAAGGATCCGAATATGGTCGAGGCATACGGTCCTGTCGGGTGCCCGAACTGCGGTTTCACAGGATATAAGGGCAGAACCTCTATTCACGAGGTTTTGGTGATCGATACCGGTATGCGTGAATTGATCACGAAGAACGCCACTACCGAAGAACTCCGTGAGTATGCCAAGAATACGGGAATGATCTTTATGGATGAAAACGTCAGGATCAAGATCAGAGAAGGTCTAACGAGCGTGGATGAGTATATGCGTACGATCTACACGATTTGACGAGTTCGTATAGCGGCGCGAATACTTTGCTACAAATTCATAAAAGGGCAGTTGCGTACGAAAAGTACGCGCCTGCCCTTTTCACGTACAAAAAAGCCCGTCGGATGCGG
>JAFZZX010000078.1 GCA_017615515.1 Clostridia bacterium | reverse complement strand
TGCGGACGCAAAAGGATAGGGAACGAAACAAAAAGGCGAAAGCGCGGGCGCAAAAACGCCGCGAAAGAAAAAAGCCAAGCCGAGAGCGATGCGCGGAACGGGTTACAGTTTAGGAAAATAGATTTTGCGAGCGCTTTTTGCGGCGGGGGCGCGCCTCGTATGGTTCCGCTCGGTCTGCCGTTTATCTTTACGGCTGCGCCGTAAAACGATCGGAAAAGAGGTACGCGCGCAAGCGGTTGACAACGTGCGCGAAAAGCGTTAAAATATATTCTTGAAGAACCTTATCGGAGAGGTACTATGGCTGTAAAGTTTTTGACACCGGTGCAGTTGTGGCAGGATTTCGATCCCGCGAGCGCACCGCTCGACATTTCCGTCGAATATACCGCCGACGAAAACGGCACCCGCGTCAAGGGCGCCTATTTCACCGCCGTCTCGGCGGGAGAGGAGTCCGTCCGCGCGTTTGCCGAGGTCAAGTCGTCCGTGGCGTCGCCGAAGAAGGCGATCCTCTGCGTGATGAGCAGCGGCGACCAAGCGGCGTATGCCGAGGGTTTCGAAGAGCTCCTGAAGCGCGGTTTCGCCGTCATGACCGTCGACGTCAGCGGCGTGCCGGACGAGTCGGGCAGGGCGGCGCGGTATTCGGACGGCTTTTCCTATGCGTCCTATGCGGCGGGTACGCCCGACCGTTTCCTCGCTGCGCCTTCCGCGAAGGATTCCCCCGTCTATCTGTGGGCGAAGATCGCGCGCAGGGCGATCACCCTTCTCGAGTATTTCTATCCCAAAGTGAAAGTTGCCGTCATGGGCGCGAAGACTGCGGCGGACGTCGCCTGGCAGGTCGCAGCGAGCGACAGCCGCGTGTCGGCTCTCGTCGCGTTGCTCGGCGATTATTCCGAGGCCCCCGTAGCCGAGGACGGCGACTCGTCCAATGCCGACAGCTATACGATGGCGATCAGCGCGAAGAGCGCGGCGCGCCTCGTGAAATGCCCCTGCTTGCTCGCGACGGCGTCTAACCTGCACGGCGGCGACGTGGAGAAGATCAACGAAGTCGCTTCGCAGATCCCTTCTTCGCGCGCGTTTGCGCTCGTGATCACGCCGCGTTTGAACGCGCAGATCGACGCGGACGACTTGCTCGCCACCTACAAGTGGCTGGATCGCACGATGAAGGGCGAGCCCTCTCCCGAGCTTTCCCTGACCTCGTCGCTCGACGGCGGCACCCTTTCCTTCGCCCTTTCCGGCGAGATCAAGGCGCAATCGGCGAGTCTGTATTATGCCTACAATAACACCCGTCCCGAGTATCGCCATTGGCACGAAGTGCCGATGAAGAAGCACGAGGACGGATCTTTCTCGGCGGAAGTCCCCGTTTGGGAGGGGGATCGCGAGATCTACGCCTATGCGACGGCGGCTTTCGCGGGCGGGCTGACTTACGCGAGCCGTGCGCTCGATACCCTCGTGACTTCGCCCGTTCGTTATCATATGAGCCAGTTCCTCTTGGACACCGAGTCGGATCACGGCTTTTATGCGGATAATTCCGCAGAAACATTTGTTTCTTACAAGAAGGATTTTGCCGTTGCGGCGTGCCCGGACGGCGTGCCCGGCTTCTGCGGGAAGGGGACGCTTCGCACGAATATCCTCTCGGAGCGCGGCAGATACGAGACCGCTGCGGCTCTCCATATCAGCGTCTATTCCAAGACCGACGCCGACGTGCGTATCGTTTTGGTGAAGGAAGAGGAAGGCGCGCTCGTGGACTACGTTGCGACTTGTCCCGTGGAGGCGGAAGAATGGACGCGCTTATCGCTCAAACCCGACGACTTCAAGACGGCGGAATTGATCCCGATGAAGGACTGGGACGACTTGTACGGTATCATTCTTCCCGATACGGACGATAAATACTATAATAATTTCTTGTGGATGTGAGGCTATGTCGCGCGATAGAGAACAGAGCAATCCCGGCAAAAGGATCCTATACGTAGCAGTCGAGTTCGTGCTGTGTTTGATGCTTGCGATCGTGCTGGTCGGCGTGATACAGCAGTTCTTTCTTGCGCCCGTCGCGGTGACGGGTTCTTCGATGATGCCCACGATCAACCCCGAAGGGGACAAGGTTTTCGTGCAAAAAAAGTTTTTCAGCATCGACTATCGTGACGTCGTGGTCTTCTATCGACCGAACGGCGACGACGTCAAGAGCAAGAACCCCGCCAATTCGATCTCGGTATCGGACTTTTTCAATTCTCTTCCGTTCGTCAACAAGATCCCCAATCTGTCCGAAGAGCAGACCGAGGCGTCGACCGACTACACCTGCGTGATCAAGCGGGTGATCGGGCTCCCCGGCGATACGATCGAGATCCGCGACGTTTCGGGATCGCTCGCGATGCTGTATCGCAACGGCGAGGTGGTCAACGACTTCGTGATGACGATGTCGGGCTACGGCTTCGGCGGCGTGCATCCCGGCATTTGGACGGTCGGAGAGGGCGAGCTTTTCGTGCTCGGCGACAACCGCAACAACAGTTACGACAGCGAGGACTACGGCTGTATCAAGGCCGATTGGTTGATGGGCAAGGTGCTCCTCGCGAAGATCGGCGGCAAGTACGTCAGAAAGATTTGATCGGATGAAACGCGCCCTCGCATTTATTCTCATAATCATCGCATTATTAGGGCTTTTTTCCTGCAAGGGCAAGGAGCCGGTGGCGGCTCCCGACGTCTATTATACCGTTTCCTTCACGACCACCCTCTTGCCTTATTCGGTGATGGCGCCCGCATCTCAGAGCGTAAAGGCGGGAGAAAGCGCGAGCGCGCCTTCCTTCGGCGTGGAACCGAGCGGGGGATACGTCTTGATCTGGACGGCGGATCCCGTTTCGCTCCTTCCCTACGACTTCACGCGCCCCGTCGAGGGCGATCTGCTCCTCTATGCGGCGGAGACTCCGCGCACCTATCGGATCACCTATCTGACCGAACGCGGCACCGTGCCCGCCGCGAATCCGACTTCCTTTACCAAGGAGACGCCGACCTTTTCGCTCGCCGCCGTGCGGCTGGACTACGACGAGGATTTCGGTTACCAATTCCTGTATTGGAGCTATTACGACGACCCGAACAGCGCCGTGAGCGAGATCGAGCAGGGCGGGGAAAGCGACCTGATCCTGCGCGCGAAAATCACGCCGATCGAGTACGAAGTCTATTACAAGGAAGCGGGCGAGGGATTCGATGGCGCGAAGACCTATCTTTTCGGCAGCACGATGTCCCTTGAAAGTCCCTCGCGCGAGGGCTACGTCTTTACCGGGTGGACGATCTATATGGACGCGTCGCGCACCCCCGTTACGACCCTAACTCCCGAGTTTGTAAAACAGCACCGCGCGGCGCTTTTCCGCGGAAGCGGCAACGGGATCGGCCTACTTGCGAATTGGGAGGAAGAAGAATGAAATCCATCGTTATCGGCGCAAGCGGCGACATCGGCGGCGCGATCGCGCGTGCCTTTGCGAAACGCGGGGACGACCTCGCTCTCCTATATAACGCGAACGAGCGCGCGGCGCTTGACCTCGCGACCGAGCTCGCGGCATACGGCACGATGATCGTCACGAAAAAGGTCGATCTTCTCGACGCGCAGGCGACGGAGAACGCCTTGAACGAATTGGCGCGCACGTTCGGCGCTCCCGACGTCCTCGTCCACGCGGCGGGGGTCTCCCTCGTCGCTCCCGTCTTCGACACGACGGCGGAAGAGTGGGACCGCGTCTTTGCAGTCAATGCCCGCTCGGTCTTTCTGTCCGCAAAATGGGCGGCACGGAATATGATCTACGGCGGCAGGATCTTGTCCGTCTCGTCGATTTGGGGCTCCCGTCCCGCGCCCTGCGAAGCGGCTTACGCGGCGTCCAAGGCGGCGGTGGAGAGTTTTACTCGCTCCTTTGCGAAAGAGGTCGGCTCTCTCGGCGTGACGGTCAATGCGATCGCGGCGGGGATGATCGACACCAAGATGAACGCCCGCTTTACCGCCGAGGAGAAGGCGGCTTTTACCGAAAATCTCGCCCTTCGCCGTATCGGCACCCCGGGCGAGGTCGCGGCGGCGGCTCTCTTCCTGACGGGAAGCGATGCGTCCTATATTACGGGCACCGTCCTCGCCGTCGACGGCGGGATGTAAGATTTTTGACGCATTGCTTGCAATCGTCAAAAATCTGCGCGTTAGCGCTAAAGCGAGCGTAGCCGAGCGTCTCTCTTGCTTGCAATCGTCAAAAATCTGCGCGTTAGCGCTAAAGCGAGCGGCTTGCAACTTTGATGAATTGTTTACAATCGTCAAAGTTGCGCGCGCTAGC
>JAFZZX010000008.1 GCA_017615515.1 Clostridia bacterium | reverse complement strand
CTTCCATCCCGAGCGTATGGCGTCGAGGATCCTCGGCATGGGCGACGTCTTGACCTTGATCGAAAAGGCGCAGGAAGCCTACACCGAAGAGGAAGCCCGCGCCCTCGAAAAGAAGATGCGCGAAGCGGCATTCACGCTGACGGATTATCTCGATCAACTCGACAAGATGAAGTCTATGGGCAACTTGACCTCTCTTATGAAGATGGTCCCGGGGCTCTCTGCGAAGCTCGGCGGGCAGGATCTTTCGGTGGACGAGGAGAAGCTCGCGCGCACCAAGGCGATCATACAGTCGATGACGCCCGAAGAGCGCGACAATCCCGACATCATCAAGTCGAATCGCAAAAAGCGCATCGCAAAGGGCGCGGGCGTAGACATTCCGGACGTCAATTCGCTCCTAAAGCAGTTCGAGGGAACTCGCGAAATGATGCGTAGGATGAAAAACGGCAGAAGAGGGGGATTCCCTTTCTAAATACAAAATACTTTATACACACGGAGGTATACACAAATGGTTAAACTCAGACTCACCAGGATCGGCGCCAAGGGCAAGCCCTGCTATCGCATCGTTGCGGTCGACAGCAGGAAAGCGAGAGACGGTATGTACATCGAGCAGGTCGGATTCTATGATCCGATGCCCAATCCCGAGGTCATCAAGGTCGACGCCGACAAGGCGAAGAAGTGGATCGCGAACGGCGCGCAACCCACCGATACCGTCAAGGTCCTTCTGAAGAAAGCCGGCGTCTTCGACGATAAGGGTGAATGATATGCAGGAACTCGTGTCCTATATCGTCGAATCCCTGACCGGTAATTCCGATTTCGCGGTGTCGATCAGCGAAGAGGATCGTTTGATCACGATCACCCTCTCTCCCGACGACATCGGCAGAGTGATCGGTCGCGGCGGCAAGACGGCGAAAGCCATTCGTCTGATCGTGAAAGCGGCGGCGGCGAAGCGCAACAAGCGTTACGACGTCGAGATCAGAGAAACCAATGAGGATAGCGATCGCTAAGATCACCAGACCCCACGGGATCAAAGGCGAAGTTCGGGCGTCGGTTCTACTGGACAGCCCCGAACTTTTTTGCCGTGTCAAGTCGGCGTATCTCGAAGACAGACGCGTTCGTATCTCCTCGCGCAAGGCGGGGGACGCCGCGATCGTCAGGATCGAGAACGTCCTCACGCGGGACGACGCCGAGCTGATGCGCGGCAAGGTGCTTTACGTGGATCGCGCCGAAGCGGACGCCCTCAAAGAGAACGAGTATTTCGTGGACGATCTGATCGGTCTCACCGTCTATGCAGGGGACAGGCGGATCGGCGTGATCACCGAGATCTATAAGGGCACTCGCACCGCCGACGTCATGGAGATCCGTGGCGAAAAGACCGTGATGATCCCCTATCTCAAGAGGCTCTCCGCGGTCGTATCCATCGAGGAGAAACGCATCACCGTGGACGAAAAGGCGTTCGAGGAGGTCGCGGTCTATGAAGATTAAGGTCTTGACCCTCTTTCCCGAAGCCTACGACGGGCTGAAGGTCGGCATTCTGGATCGCGCGCTGAAAGCGGACAAGTTCTCGCTCGAACTTTATCAGATCCGCGACTATTCGGCGGACAAGCACCACAAGGTGGACGACGCGCCTTTCGGCGGCGGCGCAGGGATGCTGATGACGCCGCAACCCATCTACGACGCGGTCATGGCGGCGGACCCCGACCACGAATGCAGACGCATTTACCTTTCGCCCAAAGGGCGAACCCTGACGCAGAGCGGGGTGGTCTCGCTCGCCAAGGAGCAGGCGCTCCTCTTCCTCTGCGGCAGTTACGAGGGGGTGGATCAACGCGTCCTCGACTTGACGATGGACGAGGAGCTTTCGATCGGCGACTACGTCTTGACCAGCGGCGATTTGCCCTGTATGGTCGCGATCAATGCGATCAGCAGGTATTTGGACGGCGTCCTCGGCAGCGAGGAAAGCACGTCGGAAGAGTCTTTCGCTGAGGGCTTGCTCGAATATCCGCAATACACCCGCCCGCAGGAGTTTATGGGGCTCAAGGTTCCCGAAGTCCTCGTCGGCGGCAATCACGCCGAGGTCGCCAAATGGCGCCGCGAAAGGCAGATCGAGTTGACCGAGAAGCTCCGTCCCGATTTGCTCAAAAAGGATAAGAAATCATGTTGATACAATGGTTCCCGGGACATATGGCGAAAGCGAAACGCCAAATGGAAGAGAGCATCAAGCGCGTGGACAGCCTGATTTACGTATTGGACGCCCGCGCGCCTTTTTCCTGTATCAATCCCGAATTCGACAATTTGATCGGGCAAAGACCCGTTCTTTACGTCATAAACAAATGCGATCTTGCCCCGAAAGCGGAGGTCGAGGCGTGGGCGGAACGCTTCCGCCGCGAGGGAATGCGCGTGCTTGCGATCTCCTCGACGGTCGGGAAGGACGCGCCCAAGGTGCTGTCCGCGCTCCAAGAGATCAACCGTGATAAGATCGAACGCAATCGGCAAAAGGGGGTGAATTACGCCCTCAAAGCGATGGTGATCGGGATGCCGAATACCGGCAAATCCACCTTGATCAACGCGCTGTGCCGTGGCAAAAAGACCGTGACGGGAGACCGTCCCGGCGTCACGAAAGGGGAGCAATGGGTGCGCCTTGACGGCGGCATTTCGCTCGTTGATACCCCGGGGACGTTGTCCCACAGCATGAAGAGTGAGCGCGCAGGGCGCAACCTCGCCTTTATCGGGTCGGTC
Source organism: Clostridia bacterium (assembly GCA_017615515.1). Lineage (GTDB taxonomy): Bacteria > Bacillota > Clostridia > Christensenellales > CAG-1252 > CAG-1252. The sequence goes on along the minus strand of JAFZZX010000008.1, from coordinate 709 downwards.
AGAGACGCCGTCGTCGACACGACCGAACTCGCCCTCGAACTCATAAAGTTCCTTTTCGAGAGCTATCCCTCGGCGCTATCCGAGCGCTATGCCTTGGAACGGACGGGGGACGCCGTGGCTACTCTCGGCGAGATCGCGAAGAAGAGGGGATTCGTTCGCAAGGGCGGAGAGGTCGACCTCGACAAGGCGGCGGCCGCTCTGATTGACGACTTCCGCAAGACCCGCCTCGGCAGGATCATATTGGAGAAAGCAAATGAAGACTGAAAAAGACACTCTGGCGTTTGAACGCGAACTTTTGTCGTCCGGTGCGCGCCTGATCGGCGGTATGGACGAAGCGGGCAGAGGCCCCCTCGCGGGTCCCGTCGTCGCGGCGGCGGTCATCATGCCCTTGGATCACCCGATCGAGGGCGTAGACGACAGCAAACAGGTCTCGGAAAAGAAGCGAGAACGCCTGTACGACGAGATCATCGAGAAGGCTGTCGCCTATAAGATCGTCGCCGTGGACGAGAAGGTCATCGACGACGTCAACATCCTGAACGCGACCAAAAAGGCGATGACGGAATGTGTTTCGGGGCTCTCCGTTCGCCCCGACGTCGTGCTCGTCGACGCGGTCAAGCTCGCCCTAGAAGTCCCTACGAAAGCGATCATTAAGGGGGACGCCTTGTCCTATAGTATCGCGGCGGCGTCCATCCTCGCGAAGGTCTATCGT
>JAFZZX010000007.1 GCA_017615515.1 Clostridia bacterium | reverse complement strand
TGTGGCTTATTTACTGAGAAGGTCGATCGAGAACTTCAAGCGGCGGATACATTCCTCTTTGCCGAGGAGAGCCGCCATTTCGGTCGCGCCGCCGGGGGTAGAAGCGCGCGCGGTGATCGCAATGCGGAAGGACCAGAGCATCTGTCCCTTCTTGAGACCCGCCTGCTCCGCCGCCAAAACGAGCGCGTCGTGCAATACCGTCATATCCCAGCCGTCCATCGCCTCTACCGCGGGAAGCGCGGCTTTGAGCGCGGCCAAGGCGACCGCGGCGTCGGTCTTCATCTTCTGATGATTGTAGAGCGCGAGGTCGTACTCGCCGTACTCTTCCAGGAAATCCACGAGGGACGGGATCTCCGACAGGATCTCCACGCGGGGGATCAAGAGGGGCGCCAAGAGGTCGTAGTCGTATTTGCCGCCCACCTTGGAGGCGTCGAGGAAGGGACGCGCCACGCGGACGAACTCCTCCGTCGTCATATTCTTGATGTAGCTCGCGTTGAGCCAGCGCAGTTTCGCCTCGTCGAAGATCGCGGGCGAGATGCAGACGCCGTCCACCGAGAACAGACGGATCAAGTCCTCCATCGACAGCATTTCCTCGTTGTTCTTCGGACTCCAACCGAGCAAGGCGATATAGTTCACGATCGCCTTGGGGAGATAGCCTTTCTTCACGAAATCGTCGAAGTTCGCGTCGCCGTAACGCTTGCTGAGTTTCCTCTCCTTGTCCTTCATAATGGGGGGCAAATGGATGTACTGCGGACGCTCCCAACCGAACGCGTCGTAGATCAGGTTGTATTTCGGGGTGCTGGACAGATACTCGTTGCCGCGGATCACGTGCGTGATGCCCATTAGGTGGTCGTCCACGACGTTCGCGAAATTGTAGGTCGGCATACCGTCGCTCTTCAAAAGGACCGCGTCTTCCATATCCTTATAGGCGACCGAGATCTCGCCGTAGACGAGGTCGGTATAGGTGCTGACGCCGTCGGTCTCGGGGATATTCTGCCTGACGACGTAACTGTCGCCGCGTGCGAGGCGTTCCGCGACCTCCTCTTTCGAGAGACGATAGCAGCGCTTGTCGTACTTCTGCGTGCCGCCGTCCGTCATATCGCGCCCTTTGCAGAAACAATAATAGGCGCCGCCGCGACGGATCAATTCCTCGGCGTACTTCTTGTAAATCTCCTTGCGTTCGCTCTGGACGTAGGAGTAGTCGCCCGCTTCCTTGCCGGGACCCTCGTCGTAGTCGATGCCCGCTTCGCGGAGCGTATTGAAAATAACGTCCACCGCGCCTTCGACGTAGCGGCCTTGGTCGGTGTCCTCGATCCTGATGATGAACTTGCCGCCCGCATTCTTCGCAAAAAGATAGGCGTAAAGCGCGGTGCGCAGGTTGCCGATGTGCATAAAGCCCGTGGGACTGGGTGCGAATCTCGTTCTGACTTCCATATTGTTTCCTCCGATTCCCTCTCAGTATAGACCAAATCCCCCCTTTTGGCAACTGTTTCCGCCTCGGCAAAAAAAATCGCGCGCACGGTTAGGTGCGCGCGACTCGCTTGAGCGGATTTACGGTTTTTTCTTTTTCTTCTTTTTCTTTTTCGGAAGATCGCTCTCGTCGTCCGTCATCTTGCGAATCTCCTCAAGACGCCGCATCAGGCGTTCGCGCGCTTCGCGCAATCGCTCCGACAAAGCATCCGGCTCCGCGGGCGTAGGCGGATCTTCGTCCGAGGGCGCCTCGTCGGCGTCGGACTCATCCTCTGCCCTCTCCGGGTCGAAACAGTAGTCATCCTCATCGTCGTCTAAGTACTCTTCAAAATCCTGAAGTGCCGCCGCGGCGGAGAAGTCGTCGTCCGCATCCGTCCACGGGTCTTCCCACTCGTCCCGCTTCCTCTCCTCGATACCGTCAAAAAAGCGATGCAATCCGCCCTTTTTCTCACCATCTTCGTCCGCGGATTCCCCCTCGCGACGGAAGCGAGCGCGGAGATGTTCTCTGTACTCTTCCCGCGTCATCATCCCCTCTTCAGCGGGTTCCTTGCTGAACAGGACGCCGACATCCTCGGGGGTCAGCGCGAAACGGTTGGTCACCGAGAAAATGCCGCAGTCGACGCACTTTTCCCAAAGGCGCGACGCCTTTACGTATCCGATCCGAAACTTGATCTGCAATCTGCTCAGCAGCACGGGTTCGGAGGGGTTCTTGGCATAATACTTGACGATCTCTTCGATCAAGGGTTCTTTCTCCATTTCCTCCTCGATGCGGCTTAGCTTCGAGCGCGTCTCCGCAGGAGTCGCGCCCCGATCGGATTCCCTCTTCGCCAAATCATAGGTCATACCGCCCTTGAAGACGATCATCTTCTTGTCCTCAAGTTCGCGGATCCCCTCTCTGACCGTCTTATACGGTAAAGAGAGGATCACTTGCAATTCCGGTAACGTGATCTCTCCTCGCTCGGCGATCACGGATAGAATCTCGTGTGCTACACTCATATCAGTACAATCCCTTTCTCAGCCTCTTGACGGTGTATAGATACTTCTCGTCGTACGGGTCGATGCGACAGATGTAGTCGCGCTCGTCCGCCTTGGGCAGGTCGTTCATCTCCTTGCTGAGGAAATAGCGCTCCATTCTCGACGCGAGGACGGGTCTGCCGACCTCTCTGACGACGCATTCGCCTGCCTCGAGCAATGCGAGACGGCTCCTCGTCACGAGGGGAATGGTCTCGGGCTGATGGGAGCGGATATGTTCGTCCTCGCCGTTCAGAGCGCCCGTCGGGGCGATACGCGTGCGCGAGAGACATTCGTTGGAAAACTCTGCCAACGTGGAGTAGTCGTTGGACCCGAAGAAGACCTTGACGTTCAGGTTGTCTCTGACGATCTTAGCCACCTGAGCCTCATAGACGTTGTCGAGCTGCGCGTAGCTCTGCATGACCAGGATAAACCAAATGTTTCTGCCCGCGCACGCCGAGATCACGGTGTCGAAGTCCTTGATCGCGGGGAAGTTGCCGAACTCGTCGAGAACGAAGTACCACGGCACGTCCAGACGGTGATTCGGCATCGTATTCGCCACGCCGATCAGGTAGGTGTAGAGCGACTGGATGAAGAGCTGGATCGTATGGTAGCTGATCCTGAGTTCGTCGCGGAAGTCGATGAAGACGGCGACGGGCTTATCTCCCAGAAGGTCTGCGAACTCAAAGGAATTGCACGAGGTGATCGTGCGGGTCGTGACCTCGCGGAAGGGCGCCAGCTTGGTGGTCAGGGTCGTGTAGTATCCCGCGCGGGTGTTGCGCGGTGTGGAGATCAGAATGTCGCGCGCCAAGATCAACGCCTTGGAGTCCTCTTTCCTCGCGGTAAAGAAGCCTGAGTCGCGCACCTCGGTCTCACCCACGTTGATCGAGTCGACGATCTTGATCAGCGTATTCATCGAAAAGTTCTTCTCCGTGATCGGGTTGTCGCGTCTCTCGATGTCCTCGAGCATACCGTAGATGAAGGCTTCGAGCAACTGACGAGCGCCGTCTTCCCAGCTCGGATCCCTTTGAGAGAGCGACGGACTGACCATCATCGCGTAAGAGGAGATCATCTTCTCCACCTCGCCCATACGACGCATCTTGACCTCGTTGATCGCGCGATCCAGCTTGTTCACGTTGGTATAGATCCTGCCGAGGAACTCGTTCTTCGCGACGCCGTCCGTGTCGATCAATTTCACTTCGTCGATCGTGTCACGGGCGCGCAGATAGGCGCGGAAGATCTCGGTCATCGGATTCCAGTATTCGCTGTGATCCTGATCGCGGAAGTTCAGGAGTTTTACGTCGTATCCTTCTTTTTTCAAGGTCGCGGCGGTGATCTGGTAGATCTCGCCTTTCGGGTCACAGATCACCATATTGCGCTTGATCTTCTGCATCGCGTTGGCGAGCACGGTCGGGATAATGTAGGACGTGGTCTTGCCCTGACGGGTCGCGGCGACCACGCCGACGTGGTTGTCCTGCTCCGAGAAGACCAGCTTGAGCCTGCCGTTCACGCGGAAACAGCCCTTGAGCACGCCGGGCATATATACCTTTTTCAATTCGTCCCAATAGACGCCTCCCGGATGATCTTCAGGCAGCTCGTCGAAATGGAGAAGCCGCATGTTTTCATATTCCGAAAGGACTTTGTTCTCAATTCTCATCATAATCCGTTACCTCCGAATCCAAAAGTCTTGGTGCGCATCGCCTTCATGCGTTCGCGCACGGTTGCTTCGGTCAAGATCGCCTCGCCTTTCTTGGCGCGATATGCCCGAAGCGCTTTATCGATGATGCTTTCCGCCGCGTCGATCGGCAATGTCGCGAGCAGATCCGCCGCCTCGGGGGCGATGGTCATGTCCTCCACGCCGAACGCCTTTTTGCGTTCCTCGAAGATCGAGTGGATCATGCACGCGTTCCTCTGCTTGCCGAAGGACGGCAGTTCCACGATCTCCGCATCTCCTTCGAGCTTCCGAGCGTTTTCGCGATCGCAGACGCAGATCGGCAGGACGCTCGACAGGTCGATCGAGAGACTCGGCGATTCGAGGTTGAAGTCCGCGCGCTTCTCCCCTTGCAGGAAGTCCGTGATCTCCTCGATCACGTATTCCTCGACGCCGCCGTCCAGCATGAAGAGGATCACGTTATTCTTGTCGCGGCTGAGGTCGCGCAGAAATGCGTTATTCTTCGTGCGGGCGAGATCTCTCGGCCGCAGAGCATCCGCGTCCACCGTGATGACCTTCGCGTCCTTGAACAGGTCGCGTACGAGAGAGGCAAGCATATCCGCGGCATAGTCCGAATCGGTCGAAAGGACCAGCGGGAGATAGAGTGCCTTGTCTCTGAGGTCCGCATTCATCAAGTTGGTCGTGATCGCATCCTTGACGTGGGACAGGTCGAAAGGCGCGCGGTCCAAAGCCTGCTCGTCAAAGGTCAGACTGTCGAAACGGAGCCCGAGCGGCAACTCGCAGACTTCCGCGATGAGTTGCGGATTGCCCGCGTAGATGATCTTCTTTTTGTCCTCGAGCGGAATCGCGCGGCTGAAGGTGATGCGCCCAACGCTCGCGTCGTACTGAAGGTCATTGACCTTGCCGTGCGCGAGGGCGTTCTTGATGATCAAGGTCTCGGGAGACGCGATCTTCAAAGAGACGCCGTAGCGGGACTCCACCTTCTCCGCGAGGTCGCGATAAGGCGCGTGGTCGAGAATCGCAGCGAGGATCTTCGCCCGCTC
>JAFZZX010000077.1 GCA_017615515.1 Clostridia bacterium | reverse complement strand
TGCGGGATAGGTTGATCGCGGGACTATCCGTGATCCCGCATTCCACGTTGAACGGCGATCCCGTCTCCCGTTTGCCGGGGAACGTGCATTTCTGCTTTGAAGGGATCGAGGGAGAAAGCCTTTTGCTTCTCCTTGACGAATGCGGCGTCGAGGCGTCTTCCGGTTCGGCTTGCACATCGGGTTCGCTCGATCCGAGCCACGTCCTCTTGGCGATCGGGCGCCTGCACGAGATCGCGCACGGATCGCTTCGCTTGACCCTTTCGGAATATACGACGGAGGAAGAAATCGACTATACGATCGGCGCCGTCCGTTCCGTCGTGGAGCGATTGCGCGCGATGTCCCCCGTTTGGCGTGACAAAGTCGAAGGCAAAAAGCCTTTCTTATTAAAGGAATAAAAGGAGATACTACTATGGCATTATACAGCGAAAAAGTGATGGACCATTTCCTGCATCCACGCAACGTCGGCGTGCTCGAGGACGCGAACGGCGTGGGCGAGGTCGGCAACGCGAAGTGCGGCGATATTATGAAGATCTATCTGAAGGTGGAGGACGGCGTCGTCGCGGACGTGAAGTTCGAGACCTTCGGTTGCGGTTCGGCGATCGCGTCCAGTTCGATGGCGACCGAACTCATCAAAGGCAAACCGCTTTCCGACGCACTCACCCTCACGAATCAGGCGGTGACCGAGGCGTTGGACGGATTGCCCGCGCACAAGATACATTGTTCCGTCCTCGCCGAAGAGGCGATCAAACGCGCCGTTCTCGACTACTACAAGCGGGCGGGGCTTCCGTACGACAAAGAGTTCTTCCGCGACGTCGAAGGGGGTCACGAGGACTAAACGTTGATTAAAACAATACCGAGGAAAGAGAGCGCCGAAAACGCTTTCTTTTTTTGAAAAAGTTTTGAAAAACGCTTGACAGCACTTTTAGCAGCGTGCTATTATACAATCAACCTACGGGGTAAGTGGGTTGAAGGAGAAAGGGAAATGACCGAATTGCTGATCGCATTTGTACGCAATAATTTCCGCTTCGGGCGAATGTGTGATCGATGTCGCATCTGAGGAACATCGCAGACTTTACCGTTCGTTCATATAAAAAAGGAGAAAAATTATGGCTGACTACAAATTCGAAACATTGCAAATACACGTGGGGCAGGAGACGCCCGATCCCGCGACCGACGCGAGAGCGGTGCCGATTTATGCGACCACGTCCTACGTCTTCAAAGATTCCGCGCAGGCGGCGGGGCGCTTCGGTCTCACCGAGGGCGGTAACATCTACACCCGTTTGATGAATCCGACGAGCGACGTCTTCGAGAAGAGGATCGCTGCGCTCGAGGGTGGCGCTGCGGCGCTCGCTACGGCGTCCGGTTCGGCGGCGATTACCTACGCGATCCAGAATATTGCGACTGCGGGCGATCACGTCGTGGCGTCGCAGGACCTGTACGGCGGCACTTATAACCTTCTCGCGCATACCTTGAAAGAGCAGGGGCTCACGGTGACTTTCGTCGATCCGTCCGATCCCGAGAACTTCAAAAAGGCGATCCGCCCCAATACCAAACTTCTGTACGCCGAGACGCTCGGCAATCCCAACTCCGACGTTTTGGATATTGAATCGGTCGCGGACGTGGCTCACGAAGCGGGCATTCCGCTCATCGTGGACAATACCTTCGCGACTCCCTTCCTGCTTCGTCCGATCGAGCGCGGCGCAGACGTCGTCGTGCATTCGGCGACCAAGTTTATCGGCGGGCACGGCACCGTGATGGGCGGCGTGGTCGTGGACGGCGGCAAGTTCGACTGGGCTGAGAACGACAAGTTCCCCGGGCTCAGCCGTCCCAACCCGTCCTATCACGGCGTGGTCTTCACCGAGGCGTGCGGCAACCTTGCCTACATTCTGAAACTGCGCACCACTTTGATGAGGGATCAAGGCGCGGCGATCTCCCCGTTCAATTCTTTCCTGCTGTTGCAGGGGCTCGAGACCTTGTCTCTCCGCCTCGAAAGGCACGTGGAGAACGCGCTCAAGGTCGTGGATTTCCTCGTAAAGCATCCGCAGGTCGAAAGGGTCAATCACCCCTCGCTCGCGACGGGAAAACAAAAGGAACTTTACGACCGTTATTTCCCGAACGGTGCGGCGTCGATCTTTACGTTTGAGGTCAAAGGTGACGCGGAGAAAGCCAAGAAGTTCACCGAGAGCTTGGAGCTTTTCAGCCTGCTCGCGAACGTCGCGGACGTCAAATCCCTCGTCATTCATCCGGCTTCCACCACCCACTCGCAACTCTCCGAAGAGGAATTGCTTGCGGCGGGCATCAAACCCAATACCGTGCGTCTGTCCATCGGCACGGAGCACATCGACGACATCATCGCGGACCTCGAACGCGGTTTCGCGGCAATCAAATAAAGTTATAAGGAGAATAGAATTATGTCCAAGATTTATACTTCCGCAGATCAACTGGTCGGCAAGACCCCGCTCTTGGAGCTGACGCACATCGAAAAGGAACTGGGTTTGCAAGCGAAGATTTACGCGAAACTCGAATATTTCAATCCCGCAGGCTCCATCAAAGATCGTATCGCGAAAGCGATGATCGAGGACGCCGAAGAGAAAGGGCTTTTGAAGGAAGGTTCGGTCATCATCGAGCCGACGTCGGGCAATACCGGCATCGGACTTGCCTCGATCGCCGCGGCGAAAGGATACAGGATCATCATCGTGATGCCCGATACCATGTCCGTCGAGCGCAGACAGCTGATGAAAGCCTACGGCGCGGAACTCGTGCTCAGCGAGGGTGCGAAGGGCATGAAGGGCGCGATCGCGAAGGCGGAAGAGCTCGCCGCGACGACGCCGGGCAGCTTTATCCCCGGACAATTCGTGAATCCCGCGAACCCAAAGATCCACCGTGAGACCACCGGCCCCGAGATCTACGAGGATACCGACGGGGAAGTGGACTACCTGGTCGCAGGCGTCGGCACGGGCGGCACGATCACGGGAACGGGCGAATACCTAAAGAGCAAAAAGCCGTCAGTCAAAGTGGTCGCGGTCGAACCCAAGACCAGCGCGGTGCTCTCGACGGGCGTGGCGGGTCCGCACAAGATCCAAGGCATCGGCGCGGGATTTGTCCCCGACGTCCTCAATACCGAGGTTTACGACGAGATCATTCCGGTCTCCAACGAGGACGCATTCGCGACGGGCAAGCTGATCGGCAAGAAGGAAGGGGTGCTCGTCGGCATCTCGGCGGGTGCGGCGACCTATGCGGCGATCGAACTCGCCAAACGGCCCGAGAACGCAGGGAAAAAGATCGTCGTGATCCTGCCCGATACGGGCGACAGATATCTGTCCACGCCTCTCTTCCAAGACTGAGTTTCGGACGTAAAAAAGCGCTTTTTTGCCCCACGGCTATGCCGCGGGGCATCGACATATACAGAACTTATCGCGAAAGAAAATGCGATCCAAGTCGGAGAAATCTTTTGCGGGTATTGATTTTGAGGGAGGAAAAAGGTATTATGATTAAGGTCGAGACGGACAAGGCTCCTGCGGCAGTCGGCCCGTATTCCCAAGCGATCGTCACGGGGAACCTCGCGTTTGCTTCGGGACAACTCGGGATAGACCCATCGGGGAACGCGGGCGCGGATATCGCCGCGCAGACGGCGCAGGCGATCGAGAACCTTGCGGCGGTGCTCACCGCGGCGGGCAGCGATCTGTCGCGTGTCGTGAAGACGACTTGTTTCCTTGCGAATATCGCGGATTTCGCCGCTTTCAACGAAGTGTACGGCAAGTATTTTACGGGCAAACCGGCGCGCTCTTTGATCGAGGCGGCGGCGCTTCCCAAAGGATCGCTCGTCGAGATCGAGGCGATCGCAGAGATCTTTTAACGGACAGGAGGAAAGGAGAATGAAAATATCTACGAGAGGCAGATACGCGTTGCGCGTGATGGTGGACCTTGCGGAGCATAGCGGGGACAATTATATTCCGTTGAAAGATATTGCTCTGAG